>JAVXVR010000237.1:0-7103 GCA_032230165.1 Acidobacteriota bacterium
TCGCTTTTGAGGTCGCGGTGGACGACACCCTCGGCGTGCGCCGCATCGAGCGCGCCGCCGATCTGGCGCGCGATCTCTGCGACGCGCGTGAGTGGCATCGGACCCTCGCCGCGCACCACCTGCTTGAGCGTCTTCCCGCCGAGATACTCCATGACGAGGAAGACGACGCCGTCTTCGGCTTCGCCGAAGTCTGTGACGGTGAGCGCGTGCGGGTGCGAGATGCGCGAGGCGGCTTTGGCTTCGCGTGTGAAGCGCGCAACGATCTTATCGTCGGCGGCGAGCGAAGGGTGCAGGATTTTGATCGCGACGGTCTTCTCCATCAGGATGTGCGTCGCGCGATAGACCGTGCCCATCCCGCCTTCGCTGATGCGATCCTCGATGCGGTACTTCCCGGCAAGCGTCTTGCCGATCAAGGCGTCGCCCGATTTAACGAGGACGGCTCCGTCATTCGGACAGAGCGTGTTCGTTCCTTCGTAGGTCTTCCCGCATTTCGGACACTTTTTCTTCAAACGCTTAAAGTCCTCGCCCGGCAGTTGTTAAGGAAATTTGAGCTGCGCGTATCATACCGCTACATCGCCAGAAGGTAAAACTACTCATAGCAAAATCGAAGCCACACGCGCTCGAGCGCGGAAAGCCGCGTGTCGTTCGAGAGATGTCTCGACGTTTGATTCACTTCTATACGTCGAAAGCTCACGCTTCGCCGCAAAAATTTTGCCGCGAGAGACGCGGGGCGGGACATAAGCGGCACAAAGAAAAATCTCCTTGCGCGCTTGTGCCCCGCCCCCGCGCCCGACGCGGCTCGACCCTTATGCTCAGTTGACGACGACGCGGACGTTGAAGCTGCCGCTATTGTCGCCGTAGTTGTCATCGTTGACGAGCAAGATCAGTCGCCCGTCCGCCGGCGAGCTGAAGTTCAACTGTGTGCCGACGAAGAACGGCTGACTCACTTGCCCGTCGCTCAGACGGATGTAGCCGATGAGCGCCCCGACGCCGGCGTTGGGCATGGGACGCGTCCCGAAGACCGCCCCGACGCCGGTTGCGTTCCCGCCCTCGGGTCCAACTTCGCCCGCGCGCCGTCCGGCGACGATCCTACCCGTCGCGCTGATCGCGACGCGGTCGCCCGTGCGGAGATCGATGCCGGTGTCGGTGCCGCGCGAAGTGCCGAGCACGTTGATACTAACATCACGCGGCGCGGGGTTGCGGTTGTATGGATCGCTTGGCGCGCGGTCGTTCGGGTTGCGCGGGCGGACTGCTGCGGGCGTGCTCCGGCGATCGTCCGTCGCGAACGGATCGTTCGCGTCGTCCGGCTGATCGTTTCGATTAGACGCGGTGTCGCTGCGTCGTTGCGGCAACTGGCGCTCGGTTCGCACTTCGACGGTGTAAGCGCCCCGCGCATCGGTGTAGCTTCCACGGTTCGCCGTCAGGTAGAGCCGCCCGTCACGATCAGCCGTAAAATCATGGCTCGAACCCAGCTCGACGATGGGCGAATCCGAATCATTCCCGACCGCGCCGATGAGTATGCCCTCGGCGGCGCGTGGGAGCGGCGCATTTGGGTCGGGTGAGCGCAGCCCGTCGGGCGTGATGCGCGCGCGCCCTGCGTAGATCGTGCCTGTGGCTCTCACCTGCACGAGCTGGCCGCGCTTCACGTCAACGCCGCTATCGATCCAGTTCGGACCGAGCGCGACTTGCACGGTGCGGACGACGAAGCGCGCCTCGTCGAGCGAGCGACCTTCGATCTCGATGCGGTCGATCTCGGCGGGGCGGTAGAAACGAACGTCTCCCGGCTCTTCGCCCGCGCGCGGGTCGGGCGAGGTCGAAGACGTGGTCGTCGCGCCGGTCGAAGAAACCGACGTGATCTTGACGACGATGCGCCCGTTGATAAAGCCGAGCACGGTTCCGCGCACGACGCGACCGTCGCGTAGGTAGATCGTGTCAGCCAACGCGCCGCTCACGAGCAACAGCGTCACGGCGAATGCGAGTATTATTTTTTTCATAGACTCCTCCGTCTTCTCTCTGATCAAATCTCTTTTCACGCCAGTCAAGCGCGGGCGAACGTCGCACGTGCGCGAACGAGCACACGACGCGGGCACGCTGGTTTCGCAGGGAGAGTAAAACTTCGGGAGAACGTGATTCAGACCGCAGCGATGAGGGGAACTTGGCGAAGATTATAACCTGATCGCGCGCGCGAAGGAAGCAAGTCACGGCACGCGCCAGGGGACAGCACGGAGACGGCGCATGCGCGAAAGAAAAACGGGCGTGCAGGCTGTAGCCGACACGCCCGTTCCTTTGAACGTCTAAGTGAAACTTATTTGATCTTCGCGAAGACGATGAGCAGCGCGAAGAGCACGAGCGACTCGATGAGCGCGAGACCCAGAATCATCAACGTCTGGATACGACCCGACGCGCCGGGATTGCGTGCTACGCCCTCAACCGCCGACGCGGCGACGCGCGACTGACCGATCGCCCCAGCCGCCGCCGCCAGCGCGAAGCCAAAGCCCGCGGCGATGTAGAGATATTTCTGGCGCGTGAAGTCGTTGTCGGCAGCCGCCGTGGTCGTCTGCGCCATCGCCGCCGTCGCCGTCATCAGAATGCCGATGACGGCAAAGAAAGCCATCCTCAGTTTCTTCATAGCAAGTTTCTCCTTCAAGTTTGTCGCGTCCGAAACGCGCGGCGTGCGTGTCTCGAAGCTCAGAGCGCGGGACGTGTGTATTAGTTCGCCAGCCCCCGGTTTTCGCCGCCCCTCTTACAACGGCGCGCCAGCGAGGCGTGACCTGCACGGTCGCCTTCCAACAACGAAGGCTATAAGGTTCGTCCCTCTTGCGGCTCTCAAGCTTCGACGAGCAAACCGAGCCCGCCGCCGTCATAACCGTTCCACATCATGCGCCCGACGTGCGCGGGCGCGTGTTGCCCGCGTCGCCCGAAGCGCGCCCCTCGGAAGAAAACTTTCAGCCCATCACGGGCGCGATCAAATTGTCGCTCGTCGTGTCCAGAACTTCCTCGCCGTGATCGTCCGTGCGGTGCTCGCCGTGGTGCGGCGGGTGCGAGACCTCGCCGATGTAAACCATCGAGAGCAGCACGAAGACGAATGTCTGGATGAAGGCGACGAAGACGCCAAGCGGCATCAGAAAGACCGGCACGAGCCAGTTCGTGTAGGGCGGGAACAGGTTGGCGATGTTTTCCGCCACCTGCTCATCGGCGAACATGTTGCCGAAGAGACGTATGCCGAGCGAGAGCGGGCGGATGAAGTTGCCGATGAGTTCGATGAAGAACAGGAGCGGCGCGATCCACCAGATGGGACCCGCGAAGTGGCGCAGGTGACCGAGCAGCCCGTTCTCTTTAATGCCGATCCCGTTGTAGTAGAGGAACGACGAGAGCGAGAGCGCGAACGTCACGCTCGTCGAGGCAGTCGGCGACATGAAGAGCGGGAAGAAGCCCATCAAGTTCGAGACGAGGATGAGGACGGCGAACGTCGCGACGACCGGAAAATATTTCAGCCCGTGCTCGCCCACGACGTCCGCCAGAAGACTGCGGATCGAGAGCACCGCGACTTCCAAAGTCTGCTGCCCGGAACTCGGCTCGTCGAGCGAGAGCTTCTTCCTCAAGATCAAAACGATCACGACGCTCAAGATGCACGCGATGACGAACATCACCGTGTACCACGGGACGGCGTTCTCCGGCGTGTAGCGCCCGAACATCTCCTCTGCGTTCGTCCCGAAGTACGCGAAGAATTTATCCCACAGAGGCTTCGTGTAGTGAATCTCAAACTGATAGACGGGCTCGCCGATCAAATGGTTGACCCACTCGACGATGACAGGCGCATGATGCGCAGCCTCCGCGGCGTGCTCGCCCGCAGGTGCAATCGCCTCGCCCGTTTGCTGTCCAGCTGTTTGCGCCGCCGCCTCGTGCCCGGCGGCAGCTGTCCCATGCCCTGCTTGCAGCAGAAAGAACATCCTCTAAATTTCCTCTCGATGAGTTAGAGCGAAATAAAAATGCCGACACGCCTCGACGAAGATCGCCGCGACGAATGAGCACATCCCGACAATCGCCGCCACGAGCGAGACGACGCCCAGCGCGACTGCCGATGCTATCACGCACGCGACGACGAAGTAGCGCAGGACGAAGCGCGAAGCGCCGAGGCGCGGTCGCGGCTCCGACTCGCTGACGCGAAAGCCCGCGGCGATTGAGCTACGCAGCCAGTGGTGATTGAAGAGCGACAGCACGCCGCCCAAAAGCAGCCCCGTCGTCACGCGCCACGGCGCGAGCATCGCGCTCAACGCGCCAGCCAGCGCGACCGCGACGCACATCGAGCGCAGGATGCGGCGCTCCAACGCCTCATCCCGTGACGCGTCGGCGCGCGCGAGCGACCCTGTCTCAGCAATCTCTGGCATCTCGAAGACCGACAATTTTACACACGCCGCGCGGGACTGTCGAGCGCATCAACCGCGATTTTCAGTCGAGCTTAGAAGTCAGACGCACCAACTCGTAGAAGCCGACCGCCGAGCCTAAGACGATCCCGCCCACGACCATCCACGGACTCGTCTTCAGCCACTTGTCCAAAGCCCAGCCAATGAGGAAGCCCGCGAGCACAGAGGAGAACATCGCGAACCCCGCGCTCAACATCACCGCGCCCCTGCGGTTCGCGTCCCTGTTGTCGTCGTCGTTCTTCGACATAAACTTGCGTCGGTACATGGGCGCGCGTTGATGCTCTCACCAACGTTCACGCGTTAAATAATTTTTCGGCACGTCGTAAACAAGCGCGCGGCGCGAGTGGCGCATCGAGTCGTGGATGAAGCAGACATGCGTGCACCAGCAGGCGCGTCCTCCGTCGATCTCTTTCAACTCCGCTTCCCTCGCCTGCGACGCCCAGAGCGCGCCGAAGTCGTAATCGAAGTCGGCGAGCGAAGCGAACTTGGCGCGCAGCTCGCAGGCGCGCACGTCGCCATTATAGTCAATGACCGTCGCCGTCTCGCCCGCCGTGCAGGGGAACGCCCACGCGGTCGGCTCTGAGAAGTTCGCGAGTTGCGTGCGGTAGTGCGTCGTGATCGCGCCGACGTAGACGCCGTTCTTGACGAGGCGCGTCGCCGGATCGTCCGCCGCAAACATGCGGTCGCCGTAACTCTTCGTGAGTCTTGACGCGAGGGCGTAAATTTCGGGGAGGGCTTCGGGCGGCACTTGCTTGATCGACGCGCCCGCCTTCGTCTCGCCGCGTATGATGTTGAAGTAGTGACCGTCGAGGCGGAAGTTCTCCCACAGGTGCGACGAGAGCTTTTCCACCTCCGCGTAGTTCTCGGCACAGACCACGGTGTTGACATTGAGGCGGAAGCGATCCCCAAACTCATCCTTGAGCGGGTAGAGGGCGCGGATACAATCGAGCGTCTTCTCCCAGTTGCCGGGCACACCGCGCACGCGGTCGTGCGTCTCGCCGTAGCCGTCGAGCGCGACGTTCAGATAGAGATCAATCTCCGGGTTATCACGAAGCGCGCGCCCGACCACGCCGCAGACGTGCGACTTGATGATCGCGTTCGTCGGGATGATGACGCGCCGCACGCCGTTCTGCCGGACGAAGAGATTGATGATCTCGCCTAAGTCGCGCCTCAGCGTCGGCTCGCCGCCTGAGAGCCAGAGGTCTGTGATCGAAGGCATCGTCTCGGAGACGCGCGCGATCTGCTCAAAGGTCATGTCGCCCGGCTGGTTCAGCTCCTGCCAGTAAAAGCAGGTCTCGCATTTCGCGTTGCAGCGCGAGGTGACGAAGAGGATCACCGTGCCGAGCTTGCGCTCGCGTTTGGTTGAGCTGAGCAGTTGGAAGAGTTGGACGGCTTTGTTAGTCATGCCTTGAGTGATGGGAAGAATTGTGCGATGCGCCTGTTTCGTCTTCGCGTGCGATGATGACAGTTTCCGCGTGCGACTTCAACTCGTAAGAAATTCCGCGCCAGGTGATGCGCCGCGAGAAAGCCGCCGCGAGCGCGTTCAATAGATAGATGACGGATGTGACCATCCACAGCGACAGGTGTGCGACGCGCGCGCCGACGCCGAGCCGCACACCCTCGCGCGCGAGAACTTGCGCGACCGCGCGCAAACGCAAATGCGCCTTGAGCGCGCCGAGGAAGAAGATCGCCGCAATGAGGGCGAGGGGCAGCGCGAAGGGCAAGCCGCGAAGTGCGCGCGCAGACGTGATGAGGATGCCGCCGTAGAAGACGAGGCAGAAGAGCAGGTTCGAGACGAGGACGATTAACCAGAGGTGTGGCGCATAGACGCGCGTGATCTTGAGCTGGCGCGTGGTGAACTCGAACAACTCGCGCCACGTGCAATCTTCGTGCGTGGCGGTGAGGCACGCGGGGACGAACTTGATCGGCAGGCGCGCGCGTTGCAGTGCGCGCGTCAAGGCGTAGTCGTCCGAGAGCGCGCCGCGCCACTCGTCGAGGACGTTGAGGCGTTCAAAGGTCGCGCGGCGGATGGCGGTCGAGCCGCCCCAGCAGAAGTTGCGGCGGGTGTCTTCGCCGAGCGCGGAGACGATTGACGCATTCCAGACCGCGCGCAAGGTGGAGGCGAGACGCCCGCGCACAGGGACGAACCAGCGATAACCCGTCGCTGCGCCGACCGTTTCATCCGCGAGCGGCGCGACGAGCGAGCGCAGCCAATCGGGGCGCGGTCGTGCATCAGAGTCCACGAAGACGAAAGCCTCGCATGCTGGCTCAACTTCGCGGACGGTGGCGCGCAGGTTGTGCACCTTCTGCCCGCAATCCTTCGCGCGCCCTGCGACGATGATGCGCGCGGAAACATTCGCCACTCTCTTCCTTTCCACGCGAGCGTGCCCGCTTGAGTCGGCTGCGGCAAGCTCGCGCGCAAAGCCCCAGATCAACTGTTCGACGATCTTGAGCGCGGGATCGTCTTCGCTGTCGGCGACGAAGATGAGTTCGTAACGCGGATAGTCCTGACGAAAGAGCGCGGAGAGGTTTTCGCGCAAGCCTTGATCCATGCCGCGACAGGGGACGATGACGGAGGCGAAGGGCTCGAAGTTGGTGGGTGTGCGGTCGAGTTCGCGTTGAAAGAATTTAAGGTAGCGTGCGCCGCCGCGCGCGGAGACGAGGGACTGATAGAGGAGC
>JAVXVR010000395.1:0-3304 GCA_032230165.1 Acidobacteriota bacterium
GCTCGCCCCGGCGTCGGCGAGCGACGCGCAAGCGAGCAGCAATAAACCGGCTAGGAGTTTTCCTCTCATCTCGACCGCTCCTCTCTCGAACTTGATTTTCTGACACACCAACCCCCCGGCGACGCGCGCACTCTCTATGCGCGGCGCAAAAAAGTTTCGCGGAGTTGGCGGAAATTGTTAGCTGAGCGGATCGCTATCGCAGTTGAGCGTGGAGGTAGGGACGGGAGGCGCGTTGAAGATGGTGCCGAGGTCGAACGTCGCGTCAGTCGTGGTCGGCGCGCTTGGCGCGGGCGCGACCAAGGGCGTCGACTCCGTCGCGTCGCCGACGAGCGCGAGCGACTTCATGTCGAACGGCGTCGGCAACATCTCCGGCAGTCGGAACGCGAAGACGTTCCGCCCTGCGTCGGCATTCGTGAAATGCGCGACGCGTATGAAGACTCTCTTCAGACCCAGCTTCTTCAACTCCGCCGCAGCACGCGTGCGCGCCGCCCTTGCCTCGCCCGACTCGCGGGCGCGAACCGCTCCCGCCGTCTCGTCGTCCGTCAGCCCCGCGCCGAACGCTTTCGTGAGTTCAACGATGTCGGGGACAACTTTCAAGACGATCTGCTCGCGCAACTTCGCTTGCGAAGTGCTTGAAGTGCGCGTGACGGCGAAACGCATTGCCAGCTCACCCGCGACGTGCGCGCGAGGTGATCTCTCGATCCCTTTCGCGTGCCCGGCGCTGGCGGCTTTCGTTGTAGAAGCAGGGCGGCTCGTGGCGGAGTGCGACTTCTCGCCGTGGCAGGCGAGGTAGGTCTCGGCGAGGAGGATGGTCGGCTGCGGCGAGTCTGCTTCCGCGCCGTCGGTGGCGAAGACGAGCAGATTTCCCAAAATGCTCGTCCGCGTCCAGTCGGCGACGGAAGTTTTCAGCTCGTCGAACTGCTGGAACGCTTCGCGTGTGCCTGCGAGCGCGATGACCGCGGCGAGAATTGTGATGCCTAGTTTGTGTTTCATCTCGCCTACCCCCTCACCATCCGAAAATTCGGGCGCTGATTCTATTTACAATTAGAAAACATCCCAGTTCCGAAAAAGTTACATCGCGTTTTCGCGACTCACTTCCGTAGCGCCTCGCATGGATAGACGCGCCGACGGCTCAGAATGTTTCAGCCTCCCCGAATTTTCAAGCAACTACTGCTTCTACCCTCAAAACACCGCCACCGTTGATTTTGTGGCAAGAAATTTTTGCGTGACAGGTAACAGGTAACAAGTGACAAGCGACGGGTGACAAGCAAGACCAGCTCGATCCGCGTCCGTCGTCATTCAATGAACCACTCATCACGATCTACTCTCTTGGCAAGAGCCGTGCCGCGCGCCGCGCGTCATCTTCATCGCCCGCGTCGCACGTGTCGTCAACGGCTCGCGCCCGCTTTGCGCAGGCGTACCATGCCGTTGAACGTGGTGAGCGAGAGCGTCGCGTCGGGCGTGTCCGACTTGCCGTAGATGCCTGTCAGCCGACCCGCAGAGAAGATTCCCTCGCCGTGCGCGTCGCCGGGTTTTCGCGGCATCTGCCTGAGGGGAAAGTCCGTCACGATCTCGCCTCCGGCGGCGACCCGCGCACGGACGAGGAAGGAAGAGTCTTCGGGTAGCGTCACCGTCACGCCGCCCGCCGTCTGGCTGCGCAGGGTGTAGAGTCCGCCGCGCGCGAGCGTGCCCGACAGCTCGATGTTGCCGTTCGATGTGGTGGCTTCGACCTGCGCGTGCGAGAGGCGCGCGAGGCTGATGTCGCCCGTCGTCGTCTTCGCGCTGAAGTCGTCGCCCGCCTCCGCCGCGCCCACGTCCGACGCCTCGATCATGCCGCTGATCGTCACCAGCCGCGCGCGCCCCTTTGACGAGCGCAGAGAGATGACGCCGTTCGCGCTCGTCGCGTCAACCGACTTTGTGATCCCGCGCAGCGTCACGTCGCCGCTTAAAGTCTCGACACGCGCGCCCGCGACATTCGCGACCTCGATCCTGCGGCTGTAGCTTTTCACCTGCACGAAGCTGCCGCGCGGCACGTCCAGAGTGATCGCGCCGCCCGCGTGACTGCACCCGCCCGTCAACATCGGCTCGTCTGCGCCGAGCGTCAATACCTCGATGCGCGACGAAGGCGACTGATCAGAGCCCGCGTCAGCGCGTCGCAACTCGACCCGCGCCGCCGCAGACGTGCTCGCGCGCACCTCTGCGCGATCCCAGCCGCGCACCGCCACATCGCCCGACTCGACGCAGAGCGAGACGGTCGCGTCCGCAGCGGCGGGCACGCTCTGCTGCGCCGCAGCCGCACCGTTTTGCCACGCGGCGGACGCGCACGCCTCGCGCGCCGACGCCACGGCGAACACCGCGCACGCGACGGCGCACACGACGGCGCGCGCGAGGGCTGTTGTCGTCAAAACTCGTAATCCCATCTCGGCTAAGTTTCGTTACCGCCCGATTGAGGCGATCTGCGTTTGGTCGGCGACGGTGTGGAGCAAGTCCAGCTTGTCCTGATACGCCGCGCGCAAAAATTCCTGTGCGTCCTTGTCCGCCGGGTCGCGCCGCGCGGCGACGCGGCTCGCCATGATAGCGCGATCCACGACCGCGATGTTGCGCTCGTACTCGGCGCGCAAGGTCGGCGACATCAAACGCCCGCCCTGCTGATCAATAGATGATTTGAGCGACGCGATGGCGCTCACGTAAGACTTCTCGACGGGCAGCAACGCCGCGTCAGGGGCATTCCCGTTCTTCGCTCTCCCCGTCGGGTTCGGAGTCGCCGGGCGCGTGAATCTCGCCTGCACCGCGATCGCCTGCCCGCCCGTCTTCGGCGCGGAAATATCGTTGCGGTCAGTCACATCATTATTTTTGTCGGTGCTCGCGCCGCTGCCGTTTTCTAGTACACCGCCGCGCTTATTCTCCGGAGAACTAACCGACGCGGTCTCGTTGGTAGCTGGCTGGACGCCCTTCGGCGAGCGTGTCTGCGGGCGGAAGATGTAGAAGATGGTCGCGAGCAGAATGGCGGCGACGGCGAAACTCGCGAACGCCGTCGCCTGTCGCGGCACGAATGCGAATGGCGCGGCGAGCGACGATGCGAACGCGCGCAGGCGTTCGACGATTGAAGTCAAAGCGACGGGCACCACAGCGCGCGCCGTCTGCATCTCGGCGATTCTTGCTTCAATGCCCGCGCGCAGACGCTCGGTCGGCACGCTCAAAGTCTCGCCCGCGCCGAAGGCGGTCGCGAACATAGTGAACTCATGCGCCGCCTCGCGCGCCGCGCCCGCGCATGGCTCGCACGCCGCGAGGTGCGCCGCCGCTT
>JAVXVR010000545.1:0-4971 GCA_032230165.1 Acidobacteriota bacterium
CCTCGCCAACGCCCGCGCCCGCGACGCCGGAGTTGGTCGCGCAGGCGCAGCCGACCGCCGCCGCGCCGGTGAGCGTCGTCGCGCCTTCGGCGGGCGCGTCTGCCGCGACCTCGACGCTCGGCGCGACCATCGCGCGCAACTGGACTTGGATCGTTGCCGCGCTGCTCGTCGTCGGCGTCGGACTCCTGCTCGTCGCGCGCTTCGGTGAACGGCAACCAGCCGAGCCACCCACCGCTTTGGATTCAGCTCCGTCGAAACCGACTCTTAAAGATACGACGACGGCGAAGCTTGAACCGGGTAGGGGCGCACGCGCGACGGAGAAGATCGCCGCGACGACCGCCCAGGCGGCGCAGGCGAAGAAGGACAAGAAGGATAAACAGGATCGCATCGAGCGGCGCGACGCCGTGGCATCGTCGGATTCGACGACCCATGCGACCACCGGGGAGAAGGTCGTCGGGACGATTGCCGAAGCTGCCGTTGTCATGACGCCGCCCGTCGAGACGAAGAGTATCGAGGTCAGAGCCGCGGGGTTTGCGCCTGCCTCCGCGGCGGATGCCGAGCGCGTCGGCAACGAGATGAAAAAGCTGCTCGCGGGCGAGGCTTACGATGAGTCGGTCGTCGGCGCAACTGATCCGGCGACGCGCGAGATGGTTTCAAGCGAACTGCTCGCCGCGCTCGCCAGCCGCAGCTACGAACGCAACGCGCGCGCGCGCGCGGCTTTCCTCAAACACCACTACTTCGAGGACACGACGCGCGACCTACGGTCGGCAGAAGCCCCCGCGCAGCGCGCCTCAGCCGCACACTCTCTCTCGCTCTTGAACGATCGCGCCGCGACCGGGCATCTCATCGCCGCGCTCGAAGACCCTTCGGCGGAAGTGCGCCGCGCGAGCGTCGAGGCGCTCGCCGCGATGAAAGACCCCGCCGCCCTCGAACCGCTCGAAGCGTTACGCTGGCGCGAGACCTCGCGCCTCGTGCCGCGCTCGCTCATCCAGCACGCCGTCGAAGCCAGCACGCCGAGCGTCGCAGAGACCGAGACGACGCTCGTGCGCGAGCGTGAAACTGTCGCCGCGCCCGCGCAGTCGATCGCGACAGACGCGGCGGATGCCGCCGATGTTTCAACGAAGGAGGCGGAAGCCGGGGAAGCTGAAACCGCCGCTGGCGTCGAGATTCCGCTCGCGAAGTCGGACGCGCAAGCGACTGCCGGCGAGTCTGCCGTCGAAGAGTTAGCGATCGCCGTCACGCTCGCCGAAACGTCGCCCGTCGCGCAGCCGCCGGTCGAAGAGTCCTCGGTCGAGTCGCGCGAATCAACCCGCGCGGTCGAACTTACAGACACTGAAGAAACGGTCGAGACGTTTGCGCCTGTCGCGGCGACGCCACATGCCGGACTGACGACGCCGGATGTCGAAGCCGCGTCTCGCACGACCGAGACGACTGAGCCAGCCGAGACCGTTTACACTTTTGACGAAACGGAAGCCGCCGCGTGGTCTGCGCGGCGCGACGAAGATAGTGCGCCGCAGTCGAGGCGTGGCACGGGCGGGCTTGAGTTCAAGTCGCAGCCCGGAGCCGCAAGCGTTGGTCAGGCGTCTGTGGTGGACGAGGCGGCGGAGTCGCACGTCTATGTCGCGCCTGAGTTTGCCGTCGCGGGCGGTGCGAAGGTCGCGGATGATTGGCTCGACATAGATGTCGAAGAGCAACGTCTGACGCCGGGCACGGGGGCGACGGCTCACGTCGAGCCGGAACCGCTCGCGATACCACAACCGACCGCCTTCGAGCCGGCGGGCGAGAGCGTCGCGCCGCCGTCGCAGACGAGCGCCGGGGCAGGCGAACACGCCGCGCCGCTCGATCTGGGCGGGGAAGCTCCGGTCGCTGACTCGTCCGCGCGTGACTCCTCATTCAACTTCGCCGACGACGCGGGCACGGGGCTAACGCTCGAGCAGAAGGGCATCGAGATGTCGGGCGCAGCGGAAGCTGAAGACATTTCGATCATCCCGAAGTCGATCCAACTGCGCATGGAAAGCGAGGATGCGGAGGAGCGTGCGGCGAGTGTGCGCGCCCTCGCCCGGCTCAACACGGGCGAAGCCTTCCACCAAATCTGCGCCGCCTTCGACGACCCCGCGCAAGAGGTACGCAACGCCGCCGCCTGCGCCATCTACGAAATCTCCGACGACCGCGCCGAGACGTTCACGCGCGCGCTGCGCGAGTCGCCGCCCGAACGTCGCCGCCAGATCGGCGCGGCGCTCGCCTCTTCGGGTCTCGCCGACGACGCCATCTCGCAACTGACGGGCGAGAGCCGCGAGCGCACCTACGATGCCTTCTCGCTCCTCTTCCTGATGGCGAAGGCGGGCGAGAGCGCGCCGCTCATCCGCGCCATCGAGAGCCATCCGGAGACCGAGGTGCGCCTCGCCGTCGTCAAACTGCTCGCGCTCTCAGGTCAGCAGGAGGTGCTGCCTTCGTTCAAGCGGCTCGCCGTGCGCGGCTCGCTGCCCGCCGAGGTGCGCGCCGCCGTGATGGAGGCGATCTACCAGATCAGCAGCACGGGCACGCCCGCCCAATCAGCGAAGCCGACGCGCACCGCCTAACTGGTTCGTGCTCACGCGCGGGTGCTCGTGAGCACGAACCGACATCCACGTTTCGTACTTCGTGCCTCTTACCTCACGCAAACAACTCGACTCGCTTCGCCGCAACGTAGCTACTGTGAATTTGAGTTAGATCGTGTTCGGAGAATTGCGCGCGCTGCAACTATTGAGCAACTCAATAGTCGGAGGCTGAGATGGAAATGATTCTCTTTCTCTTAGCGAAGTTCGTGGCTTACACGGCGTGGTGCTACTTCGGCTTCTACTTTTTCCGAACCCCCGGCGAGCGAACGCTCTTTAAGGCAATCGGGTTGGGGTTCGTCCGCATCGGCATGGGATTCATAGCCGCAATCATAATCATCTTTCTGTTTGCGGGCATCATGAGCCGCTCCCTTGAGTCTAACTACGGGTTCGTAGTTGCGTACTTCGGTTCGTTTGTGATCGTGCGCCTCGCGGAGTGGTGGCTTGAATCAAAACTTTACTGGAAGGGGGAAGTTTACCCGAACATATGGCTATGGCTGTGCGGGGGCGCGTTCATCTCATGCGCATTTGATATTCCTTTCACCTTTGGCGTGCTGACGATGAACAAGTGGATGTGCTAACCCAAGCGACCGCTCTGCGCAGTTCGAAATCAACCCGCGAGATGTTAGAATTGAGTCTTCAATTCTCATCAAGCGGGTTCAGTATTTATGCCATTCAAACTTCGTTCGGACTTCACGCCGCAGGGCGATCAGCCGCAGGCGATAGACGCGCTCGTGCGGGGCTTAGACGAGGGGGCGAAGGATCAAGTCCTCTTAGGCATCACGGGGTCGGGGAAGACTTTCACCGTCGCCACGGTCATCGAGCGCACGCAGCGACCCACGCTCGTCATCGCGCACAACAAGACGCTCGCCGCGCAGCTCTATCAAGAGTTCAAGTCGTTCTTCCCCGAAAACGCGGTCGAGTATTTCGTCTCCTATTACGACTACTACCAGCCGGAAGCTTACGTCCCCGCCTCCGACACCTACATCGAGAAAGAGGCGACGATCAACGAAGAGATCGACCGCCTGCGACTCTCCGCCACCCGCGCGCTCTTTGAGCGCAGGGACGTGATCGTCGTCGCCAGCGTTTCGTGCATCTACGGTCTCGGCGATCCGGACGCCTACTACGACATGATCCTCTTCCTCGAACCGGGGCAGAAGATGACGCGCGAGCACCTGCTGCAAAAACTCGTCGAGCTTCAGTACGAGCGCAGCGACGTGGAGTTTGACCGTGGCTCTTTCCGCGTGCGCGGCGATGTCATCGAAGTCTATCCCTCGTATCAGGATCAGGCTTACCGCATCGAGCTGTGGGGCGACGAGATTGATTCGATCTCGACGATTGACGCGCTGCTCGGCGAGGTCTTGCACAAGCACACGTCGAGACTTCCGATCTATCCGAAGACGCACTACGTGATGCCGAAATCCACAGTCAAGCGCGCCATCAAGACGATCCGCGAAGAGCTTGACTGGTGGGAGCCGAAGCTGATTCAGGACGGTAAGCTCGTCGAAGCGCAGCGGCTGCACCAGCGCACGATGTACGACCTTGAGATGATCAAGGAGATGGGCTTCTGTCGCGGTATCGAGAACTACTCGCGCCACCTGACCGGACACCCGCCCGGCGCGCCGCCGCCGACGCTGCTCGACTATCTACAGAAAGACGCGATGGTCGTCATCGACGAATCGCACCAGACCGTCCCACAGGTGCGCGGCATGTTCCACGGCGATCAGTCGCGCAAGCGCACACTCGTCGAGTACGGCTTCCGTCTGCCTAGTGCGATGGACAACCGACCTTTGAACTTCGAGGAGTTCGAGACGCGCATCGGGCAGACGATCTACGTCTCCGCCACGCCGGGACCTTACGAGTTAGCGAAGACGGGCGGCGAAGTCGTCGAGCAGATCATCCGTCCGACGGGGTTGACCGATCCGGTCGTTGACGTGCGACCCGTCAAAGGTCAGATCGACGATCTGCTCGAAGAGTGTCGCGTGCGCGCCGAGAAGAACGAGCGCGTGCTGGTGACGACCTTGACGAAGAAGATGTCGGAAGACCTAACCGAATACTTCGCGGAGGTCGGGGTTAAAGTCCGCTACCTGCACTCGGACATCGAGACTCTGGAGCGCATCAAGATTCTGCGCGATCTGCGTCGCGGAGAGTTCGACGTGCTCGTCGGCATCAACCTCCTGCGCGAAGGCTTGGACTTGCCGGAAGTCTCGCTCGTCGCCATCCTCGACGCGGACAAGGAAGGCTTCCTGCGCTCCGAGTCATCGCTGATTCAAACCATGGGTCGCGCCGCGCGCAACGCCAACGGCAAGGCGATCCTCTACGCAGATCGGATCACCGACTCGATGCGGCGCGCGATTGACGAGACCAACCGTCGGCG
>JAVXVR010000558.1:0-5942 GCA_032230165.1 Acidobacteriota bacterium
TGCGAGAGCTTGTCGGCTTTGGTGGCGACCACGAGACGCGGTTTGGCGTTAACGGTCAACCACTCGCGGAGTTGCAAATCCAATTGTGTGGGATCGTGGCGCGAATCTACGATTTGAATTGATAGCACAAGCCGCTCACGCTTTGCAAGGTAATCGGTCACGATTTCGCCCCACGATTCGCGCACTGCCTTTGAGACGCGCGCGTAGCCATAGCCCGGCAGATCGACGAAGTGAAAATTTTTATTGATCAGAAAAAAGTTGATCGCCTGCGTTCGCCCCGGCGTGTTCGACGTGCGCGCCAGACCTTTCACACCGAGTAGGGAATTGATCAAGCTTGACTTCCCGACGTTCGAGCGACCGAGGAACGCCACCTCCGGCAGACGCGCGCGCGCCCACTGGCTCTCCTCGAACGCGCTCTTGACGAACTCCGTGCTCGTAATCTTCATGGGTTGCGCGGGCGCGGTCTCAGACGCCCGCCTGCGCTTGAGCCTTGTCCGTCGCCTCTTCGCGCGGCGACGCCATGCGCCGCGACAACTCGCGCAGGGCAACGAGCCGCTGCTCGGCGTCGGGTTGTCGCATGACGTAGCGTTCGAGATGGACGAGATAGTTCGGCTGCTTGATCGTCTCGCGAACCTGCGCGATGAAGGGCTGGACTTTGGCGAAGATGTAGTTCTGCTCGCCGTTGGCATCGGCGAACATCCGCTCGTCAATCGCGCCGTTGTTGACGAGCGAGCAAGCCATCTCCCAGTAGCTGACAACCATGCGGAAGTACGCGCCGTTCTCGCCGCGCCCGGCGGTGATGACTTCTTCGAGCGTGTCCGGGTTGAACGTGGAGAACCATGTGCGCGCCTTGCGCATCGTCTCCTCGCGGCGCAGGTCGTAGAGCTTGAGGATGAGCGTGGCGCTCTCGAATTCTTGACTCATGATGACTCTCCTTCGATGGTGACAGTGATGATGGTGACTTAAATCTGGTCGGGGTGATTCACTCTCAGGATCAAGACGGCGGAGCGTGCTGCGCCGCGAGCCGGAGCGCGCGGGGCATTAAGTCTGACGGCTTGAAACGGAAAGCGCACTTTACAGGCGAGCGGCGGGGAAAAGCAAGGATGAAGGATGAAAGAAAGGCTGATGTCAGGTCAGCCTTTCTTTCATCCTTCATCCTTCAACTAGCTCGTCGTCGTGGGTGTCGATTGCGCGGGCGGCTCGGTCGTCCAGATGGGTGGCTGCGCCGACTCGACAGTGGCAGCGTCGGTCGGGCACGCGTCTTCGAGCGCGAGCGCGAGCACTTCGTCAATCGTCTCGACGAAGTAGAGGCTCATCGCGGCGCGCACCTCTTCCGGCACTTCCGTGATATCCTTCTCGTTCTCTTTGGGGAGGATGACGCCCGCGCAGCCCACGCGGTGCGCGGCGAGCAGCTTGTCCTTGATGCCGCCAACGGGGAGCACCTTGCCGCGCAGAGTGATCTCGCCCGTCATCGCCAAGTCGTTGCGCACGGGCACGCGCATCAGCGCCGAAGCCATGGCGGTGGCGAGCGTGACGCCCGCCGAAGGACCGTCTTTCGGGATCGCGCCTTCAGGGATGTGTATGTGCAGGTCGCGCTTGCGTATGTGTTCGAGGCTCATGCCGAGCCGCTCGCTTCTAGCCTTGATGCACGTCAGGGCGGCTTGCGCCGACTCCTGCATGACCTCGCCGAGCTTGCCCGTGAGTTGCACGCCGCCGCGACCGTTGGTGAGCGTCGCCTCGATCTGCAAGACCTCGCCGCCCACTTCAGTCCACGCCAGTCCGAGCGCGAGCCCGATCTCGCTCGCGGCGGCGGTCGTCTGCTGCCGGAACTTGATCGGACCCAACATCTCATGCACGCCCCCGGCGTCGATGACTTCTTTGAACTCCTCACCGGCGGTCGCCGACACTTTCTTGCGCGCCACCTTGCGGCAGCACGCGCCGATCTCGCGTTCGAGATTTCGCACGCCCGCCTCGCGCGTGTAGTGGCGGATGATTTCGAGGATGGCGTCGTCGGTGAACTCAACGTGCGTCGCGGCGAGACCACTGCCCTCAGCCTGCTTCGAGACGAGGTGGCGTTTCGCGATCTCTAACTTCTCGCGCTCGGTGTAGCCGGAGAGCCGCAGGATTTCGAGCCGGTCTTGCAGCGCGGGCGGGATCGTGTGGAGCACGTTCGCCGTCGCGATGAAGAAGACTTTCGAGAGATCGTATTCGACATCAAGATAGTGATCCTGGAAAGTGTTGTTTTGTTCCGGGTCGAGCACTTCCAGGAGAGCCGACGAAGGGTCGCCACGGAAGTCCGCGCCGAGCTTGTCCACTTCGTCGAGGAGGATGACCGGGTTGACCGTCCCAGCCTTCTTCATCATCTGGATGATCTGCCCGGGCAAAGCGCCGATGTAGGTGCGGCGATGACCACGCACCTCCGCCTCGTCGCGCACGCCGCCCAAACTCAAACGCACGAACTTTCTTCCGGTCGCGCGCGCGATTGATTTGCCCAAGCTGGTTTTGCCGACGCCCGGAGGTCCGACGAAGCAGAGGATCGAGCCCTTCGGATTTTTGACCAACTGCCGGACGGCGAGGTGTTCGAGGATGCGCTCCTTGATCTTCTCCAGCCCGAAGTGATCGTCGTTTAAGACTTCCTCAGCCTTGTGGAGGTCTTTGATCTCTTTCGACTTCTGTTTCCACGGCACACTCAGCAGCCAGTCGATGTAGGTGCGCGAGACCGTGCCCTCGGCAGACATCGGCGGCATGGCTTCGAGACGGTGGAGTTCTTGAATGGCTTTCTCCTTCGCCTCTTCGGTCATGCCCGCCTCTTCGATCCGGCGGCGTAAATCTTCCATCTCCGCCTTCTCATCCTTGCGTCCGAGTTCTTTGTGAATCGCCTTGATCTGCTCGTTGAGGTAGTACTCCTTCTGCGCCTTCTCCATCTGCCGCTTGACGCGCGCCTGAATCGTGCGGTCGAGCTGTCGCTTGTCCACTTCCGCCTCCAGAATTTCGATCAGTCTTTGGAGGCGACCGTGGACGGAGAAGACTTCGAGCAAGCCCTGTTTGTCCTCGACCGAGATTTTGATCTGCGAGGCGAGCGCGTCGGCGAGGTGGGAGGGGTCTTGGTTGCGAAGCGCGGTTTGGAGCGCGTCCGTCTGCGCTTCGGGCGCGAGCCGCAGGTGCGTTTCGACGAGTTGGTGAATGCGCTGGATGAGCGCGTCGATGCGCTGACCGGCTTCGAGCGCGGTGGGCGCGCGACGCACGGTCGCCGTGAACGCGCCGTTGTCGCTCTCGACGCGGATCGTCGTCGCACGCTCGCGCCCCTCGACGACGACTTTGGTCTGCCCGTTCTCAAGCTTCTGGGCTTGCAGGATGCGCGCGATGGTGCCGACGCCGTAAATCACTTCGGGCGTCGGCTCGTCAATCGAGGCGTCGTGCTGCGTGGCGAGGAAGATCGTGCGGTCGGAGGCGAGCGCCGCTTCGAGCGAACGGATCGAGCCGGGGCGACCGATCTTGAACGCGACTTTGGTGAACGGGAAGATCACCACGTCGCGGATCGGCACCATCGGCAAGGAGGTGATGTCTGAAGGAGTGCGGTCTGAATACTCTTCCATAAATTTGAAAACTTCTTTCCCTCGATAAGCTCCCTAAGCCGAGAGGCGAGCAGCCTTGAAGCAGCTCGCCTCTCACGCGGGCTAAACGTAATTGTAGAACATTTGGCGCGGCTGCGCCACTGAGTAAAAATTGACGGCGGGCGCGACTCAGACGCGCGCGAAACCGCGTCAGTTCGGCGCTATTTCGCCAGATTCGGCGAGGCGCGCGATGGCTGTCAGCAGCTCTTCTGGCTCGACCGGCTTGGGCACGAACATATTGAAGCCCGCCGAGAGGGCGCGCACGCGATCTTCGACCCGTACATAAGCGGTCAACGCCACGACCGGGGTGTGCCTGCCGCGCTGTGCGTCGAGCGCACGGAGCTTGTTGATGAGCGAGTAACCGTCCGCCTCCGGCATCGCCAGATCGGAGACCACCACGTCGGGCTCAAACCGCTCCAGGACTTTGAGAGCTTCGGCTTCGGATGCGGCGGCGCGCACTTCGGCGCTGTAGCCCGCCAGCATGACGCTGAGCATCTGTAGAGTGTCTTCGTCGTCGTCAACGACGAGCACGTTCACGCCCTGGAGCGCTGAGAGGCGTTCGGCGCGCGCGGCGGCGTCTGCGCCAGCACGCAAGCCGACCGCGTTCTTGTTCCGGCGGCTCGCGCCGTTATTGCGTGGAAGCGCGAGCGGAAGTCTGACCGTGAAAGTCGTCCCGTGCCCTTCGCCCGCGCTTTCGACGTTGACCGTGCCGCCATGCAGCTCCACCAGATGCCGCACTATCGAGAGCCCCAGACCGAGCCCGCCGTGCCTACGCGTGCTCGTGCCGTCGGCTTGGCGGAAGCGGTCGAAGATGAAGGGGAGAAAGTCGGCGCTGATCCCGCAGCCCGTGTCGCTCACGCTGAGTTCTACGTCGGAGTCTGCGCGCGCGAGACGCACCTCGACGCGCCCGCCCGCAGGCGTAAACTTGATGGCGTTCGAGAGCAGATTCCAGACGACCTGCCGCAGGCGTCCCGCGTCGCCCGCGACGTGGCGGGCTGAGCGGTCGAGCGACACTTCGAGTTGGATGCCTTTCGCGTCAGCCGCCAACTGCACCGAGTCTGTGGCGGCGTTGATGACCGACGCGACGTCCACCGGCGTGATGTTCAGGCGGAGCTTGCCCGTGATGACGCGCGACACGTCGAGGATGTCTTCGACGAGTTGCGCCTGTGCCTGCGCGTTGCGCTCGATGGTTTCGAGCGCGCGCGCCGCAGTGGTTTCATCAAGCGCCCCGGCGCGGAGCATGTGCGACCAGCCCATGATGGCGTTCAAGGGCGTGCGCAGCTCGTGCGAGACCGTGGCGAGAAATTCGTCCTTCAGACGGCTCGCGCTCTCGGCTTCGGCGCGCGCCATCTGCTCGCGCTCCAGCAGCAGAGCGCGCTCTTCGAGTTGAACCTCCAACTCTTCTTTCACCGCGCGGAGAGCTTCTTCGGTTCGCTTGTGCTCAGCGATCTCGGCTTGGAGCGAACTAGCCTTCTGTTGCAGATGGATGATGGCGCGCAGACGTTCTTCGGGGTTATCGAGCGTGGCGTAGCTCTCGGCTGGAATGACGCGGGTGTGCGTCGTGCAGACGTTGCCGAGCGGCTCGACGAAGTGCTCCCCACCGAAGCCGTGCATCGGGTAGGCGCAAAAGAGCGAGAATTGATACGCCTTGCCGAGATCGTTCCAGAGTTCTTCGAGGCGGATCGCGCCGTCTTGATTCCCCTCCGCCCAAAGGAGCGCAACCATCTCTCCGAAGGCTCGCACGCGCGGGCGCCCCTTCGCCACCCTCGCGATGAGACCCCCGATGACCTCTGTGAAGCGCACAGGATCGGGCGACCCGTCAACCATGAATTTAGACAGCGTCTCCGCGGCATCCAGCACGACGAACTGACCACTCTCTCTGGCGGCAGCCACGTCCAGCCCAGACGCCAGCAACTGTTCGTCGAGACCTTCCCGGTGCGCCTCGGTCGCGACGATGATGCAGGCGTCGCCCGCCTCCAAGCCCGCGCGGATGAAGCCGCTCAGCGAACTTAGAAGGAACACGTCCGCCTCATAGAACTGGACGAAGTGCTCTGATTCGCTCATCGCGCTCCAATCCGGGCACGGCGCGAACCCATGCGCGAGGTGCGCGTCGGAGTTGTGCAGCATTGCCTCAGTCATGGCAGCGATGTCGTTGATTGATTTAACCAAAAAGCCTCCGTAGCGGGGAGCATGTGTCTAAGGCGTGCCGCGTGTCGCGCTGTGGGCGACACTACGACAACAACCGGGGGGACGCCATTCTACCTGTCTTGCTGGTTAAAATCTAGAGGCGAGTGGGCAGGGCGACGCCCCCGATTCTGCGTGACTGGA
>JAVXVR010000613.1:0-6301 GCA_032230165.1 Acidobacteriota bacterium
CGCGAGAGAGCGTGATGTCGTGATCGTAATCGGGCACAACCATGCAAGCGACCTTCTCGCCGATGCCGTCGGGCAACCCGACGACGCTCAGCTCTTTGACGAACGGCGAGTCGGCATAAGTTTCTTCGATCTCGTCGGGGTAAACATTCTTGCCGTTCGTGTCAACAATGATGTCCTTGGAGCGACCGACGAGATAGAGGTTGCCTTCGTCGTCGAGCCTGCCTAAGTCGCCCGTGTAGAGCCAACGATTCTGGAGGACGGCGCGCGTCGCCTCCTCGTTGTTGAAGTAGCCGAGCATCACGTTGGGTCCGCGCGCGACGACTTCGCCGACGCCCGACTGTTCGGCGTCGAGAATCTTAATTTCCACGCCGGGGACGGGGCGACCGACGCTGCCGGCGATCAATTTGTTCTGCGGACGCGTGACCGTGAGCACGGGCGAGGCTTCCGTCAAGCCGTAGCCCTCGAGGATAGTGAAGCCGAGCCCGTGGAAATCTTTTTTGATCTTGTCATTGAGCGCCGAGCCGCCGCTGATCAGGTAGCGTATGCGACCGCCCAAGCCGTTGTGAATCGGGCGAAAGACGATCTGCCCCATGTTGAACGGCGTATGATCGCGCAGCCAACTGTTCGCGCGGATCAGAAGTTCCGCCGTGTCGCCGATCCACTTGGCGCGCTCGCTGAGACGATTCTTGATGCGACGATGTAGCAACTCCCACAGCGCGGGCACGCCGACCATGCCCGTGACGTGACCGTTCTTGATCGCGCGCGTCAGCTCTTCGCTCGACAACTCCGGCAAGTAAGTGATCTGCGCGCCGCGACTCAAAGGTGTTAAGAATCCGGTCGAGAACTCGAAGGTGTGATGGAGCGGGAGGACGGAGAGCACGCCGTCGCCCGTCGTCATGTCGAAGACGGAGGCGAGCATCGAGACCATGTTCGCAAAATTCTTGTGCGTGAGCATGACCCCTTTTGGCACGCCGGTCGTCCCCGATGTGAAGATGAGCGAGGCAACCGTCTGCGCGTGGACGCGGGCGGGAAGCAAGGCGACGCGCTCGTCCTCGATCTTTTCGGGTTGCAGCGCGAAGACCTCTTCGAACTTCCAGACGCGCGCAGCCGTCAACCCTTCTTCCTGCAAACGCTCGCGCAGATCGGGGTGCTTCTCGCTCAACTCTTCCGAGATGACGATGCCGACCGCCTCAGACGCGCGCATGAAATTGACGACCTCAGTCGTCAAGCTTTCGGGATCGACGGGCACGCACGTCGCGCCAGCCTTGAGCACGCCGAAGTAAGTCATGCCCCATTCGGGCGCGTTGTGGCTGAACAAGACGACGCGCTCGTTCGGTTGAACGCCCTCGCCGACGAAGAAGGCAGCGGCGCGCGTGGCGAGTTCGTGGAGGTCTGCGTAGGTGTACTGCTCCTTGCGTCCGTCGCGTTCGATGCGCATGGCGACGCGCGTGGAGAAGCGCTTGGTGGAAGTCTCGAACAGCTCAAGCAGATCGCGGTAAGTATAGACGCGCTTCTCCTTGGCGCGCATATCCTCTTCGAGCTGCGGGAAGACCCACTTCTTCAAGCCGGGGAAGTGGACGTGCATCCAGTAGTCGTACCAATCGAGCTTCTCCGGATGCCACGGGAGCAAGGGCTGCTCATCCTTGCGTATGCGCGAGAAGAGCGAGCGCACATTGTCGGCGCGGAAGATGTATGCGTTCTCGACCATGAAGGGGCGGAATAGCTCGAAAGCCTCTTTCGTCTCGCGTGTTATCTCTTCGACGCGATCCACGGTCTTCTTCGCGTGATCGATCCACTCGGTCAGGCGACCGCCGCCCCAGCGTGGTCGCGACTCATCCAGAAACTTCGACGCACGCTTCGCCACCGCGTTTAGCATCGGCGCGGAGGTCTTGTCGAAGTAGGCAGTGGTGACAGGCTTCGACTCCATGCGCGCGGCTATCTCGTTGACGATGCGGAAGCCCTCTTCCTTCTCCAGAAAATGTTTGCGCTTGTAGAGCCCGACCATCCCGACGATGCGCTTCATGTCGTTCGGGTTCGCGTCGCCCGTCGCCGCCTGATAGACGAGGCGCGGCTCGCCCGCAATCGCCTCCGCCGCGACGGCGAGCATGACGGCTGCGACCTGATCGACGGGCGTGATGTCGAGGATCAACTTCTCGTTGACGGGAATCTGCGTCTGACCTTTGAGCGAGATGAAGATGAGCGGCGCGGTCGTGGTGAAGCCCTCGTTCCAACCGGGGAAAGGGTATTCGGCGGCAGACTCGACGATGCTCGGTCGGACAATCGCGCGGACGATCCCCTCCTCCATCGCGACGAGTTGCTCGCCGAGGCTCTTCGTGTAGGTGTAGATGTTGGGCCAGCCCCACCACTCGGCGCGCTCGATGCCGAGATCGGTCAGGCGCTCGCGCGTCCACATCTTTCGCTCCCGCGCGACCGCCAAGCCCATCGCGTCCAGATCGTCTGGGTCGCGCCCCTCTTCGATGAGCCGCTTG
Organism: Acidobacteriota bacterium; assembly: GCA_032230165.1. Taxonomy (GTDB): domain Bacteria; phylum Acidobacteriota; class Blastocatellia; order Pyrinomonadales; family Pyrinomonadaceae; genus JAIVGV01. The sequence goes on from JAVXVR010000613.1 coordinate 2,490, forward strand.
CGCGCCGCCTCGCGAAAGCGCGCCGCCTGCATCGCGTCGCGCGCTTCATCGCGCACGCGCTCAGACAGTTTCGCGCAGTCGCGTATCTCCTGCTCGACGTGGAACTCGACGCCGGGCAATGCATCGTGTCGCGGGAAGTAGCCGACGACAGGATCGCTCTCCCAGACGGGACCCGAACGGTTGCCCGCGACGAAGCAGGTCGAGACGTGTATGAGCGCGGGGCGTCGCATACGCTTCGCGAACGCGATGACGTTCTGCGTGCCGACGACGTTCGTGCGCAGCGCGCTCTCCAAAGTCGGGTTGAACGTGACGTTGCCCGCGCTGTTGATGACGACATCAACGTTGTCTGCTACGTGCTGCGCCTCTTCTTCCGTGAAGCCTAAACGATCCTCGCCGATGTCGCCTCCGACGATCTCGACCTTGTCCTTGATGAAGCCCTCGAACGCCGAGCCGTAACGCTCGCGCAACGGGTCGAAGGGCGGCGCGGTGATGACGTTGTTCCAGAAGCGCGTGCGAGATTCTTCGAGCGAGCGGGCGCGCACCGTGACGTACACCTTCTCCACCACGGGGAAGCGGTGCAGCAGCATCGAGAGCGTCACCTTGCCGAGGAAGCCCGTGCTCCCGATGATCAGGATTTTCCGCCCTCGATAAATTTCTGTCGGAGACAGTTTCATTGGCTCGCTATTCTACCTCACAAAGCGCGATCACGGGTTGATGCAACATCGTGATCTCGGCGGAGCGTCCCATGTAGCTGCGCGCCATGGCGATGGCTTCGGTCAGGTTGTCGGCGCGCTCCCAGCCCATGCGTTCGGGAACGTGCGCGTTCTCGGCTCCGGCGGCGATGACGCGCCCGACGTGCTGGCGACCGTTCTCGCCCCAGTACCACATAAAAAACGGGTGCGCGCCGTGGTAGGCGTTGCCGCGCCGGTACATCTCGACGTAAGAAGGGTTGTTCGCGAACTCGCGCTCATACTTGTCGCGCAAAACGTCTGCGTCGCGCGTCTCCGGCAAGAGGCGGTTGAAGAACTCAATATACGACGGGTGGAAGTTGTGATCGAACTCGTCGTAACAGGGATGATGAATGATCAGCACGCCGCCTTTTTTCAGGAGTGGCTTGTTGCGGTAGAAGTTGAAATGGTAGCCGAGCCCCATCACCTGCACGAGCAGCGGATTCAAAATTGAATAGACGTTGTACGGCGAGATGTCTGGGATGCCCGTGATGAGAATGTCGCACTGACCGTTGACGGGGATGGCGTACTGGTCGAAGTTGCGCTTCAGGATTTCGTTGTGGGTCGGCTCGGTGCGCCCCGCGTGACAGGCGATCATCTCGTAGGCGGCGGGGAACTGGTGGAGCATCTTGCGACGCGCGGCGCGCGGCATCTTGCCCATGGTGAAGCGCATCGCTTCAAACTTCATGCGGTCGAGCGCGGAGAATTCGTCCTCGTTCTTCAAGAGGAAATCCATCTCGCCCGTGTACATGCGGTTGTTCAGAGCCGTCTCGATGTGGAAGACGTTCATGTGCTCGTCAACCAGTTTCCCCAACCTGACGACCTTGTGATTGAGCATCGAACTCGCAGGGTCCATATAGCTGTTCGAGTCGCGTATGGTCTGCGGCTCGTGGTGCGCGCGTAAGCTTTCGTAGTCGCACAAGCCGACCGCGACAGACTTGTGCCCGCCGTCCATCGGGACGAGGTTGATGTTACAGTAGATGACGAGATCGGATTCGACACAGCGTCGGTTGATCCGCAAGGGTTCTTTGTGGCGCGTCTCGCCGAGGACGACTAAGCCGTCCGGGTCTTCGGCGTCGTGGTTGTAGTAGCGGTCTGGGTGAAACTCGGAAAAGATTTTCGCGCCGACCATGCGCTTCATCTCCCACTCGGTCATCTTCCGGTGCAGAGAGTTGGCGATGATGATGTGCACGTCGTCCACGCCGTTGGCGGCGAGCAGATCGAGCACGACTTCGAGCATCGTCTGTCGCACGTCGGGCGTGCGCATCGGCGGGAGCGGCAAGCTAATGTCGTCAATCGCAATCGTCACCTTCATGCCCGGCTCAAGCTGCGCGTAGAGGGGATCGCAGCCGTGCGGGTGATTGATGGCGTAGCGGATCGCCGCCTCGCGATTTGGAAGCCCTTTGATCGAGGGCTTCGGGTAGATGACGCGCGTGCCGATGGGCAAGTCTTCGAGGATGAAGTCCTCGCCCGAAGGGATGATGCGCGGCGCGCTGTCGCGATCGATATAGACGACCGACTCGTGGATTTTGCGTCTTAGTTGTAGGCTCATAAGAAGCTGTTAGCTGTTAGCGATTAGCTATTAGCAAAACCAAATCAGAATCGAAAACGAGGCTGACGCGAAAGCTGAGAGCCGATTCCTGCTGGCTAAAAGCCAACAGCTAATCGCTAACAGCTATTTCAAATTCAGCACGGGCCAGTCGTGGTGCAGCGCGGTCTGTCTGAGTCTCATATCGGGGTTGACCGCCGCCGGGTGTCCGACGATGGAGAGCATCGGGAGATCGCTCATGCTGTCGGAGTAGGCGTAGGACTCGCTCAGGGAGATACCTTCGCGCTCGGCGAAGTTGCGTATCCAGCTCGCTTTCGTCGCGGCGGCGAGGACAGGCGGCAAGAGTCTTCCGGTCGCGACGCCGTTGACGAACTCCAGACGGTTGCAGGCGAAGTCTGTGATGCCGAGATACTTCATCAGCGGCTCGACCGACATGTCGAGCGCGCCGGTGACGACGACCTGTCGGAAGCCGAGGCTGCGCGACTTCTCGATCAGCTCGAACGTGCCGGGGAAGACCGCGGGCTTGAGTACGTCCTCGAACAACTCTTCTGCGAAGAAGCGCAGGCGATCCTGCGACTCGCCCTTGTAGCGCGTGAAGAAGAGATCGTTGAAGACCTTGCGGCTATATTGATCAGTGACGGCGAAGAGCGGCAGACTCATGACGGTCGCCGCTGTCTTCTTGATGCTGCGCACGAGCCCCTGCTGGTTGCGCGAATAGAAGCCCAGCGTGTGCACGAGATTCGTGCTAACGAGCGTGCCTTCGAGATCGTAGAAAGCGGCTGCTGCCAAATGATTGCTCCACGAATGCCGCTCGCTTTTTATGGCGGGCGGAAATTGGACTGCGCGATATTACCCGGTTAAATAGAATTGCTGGCGAAAAAGTGTAACCCATATACCCTGTAGGGACAACGGAAGCGGCTAAAAGTTAAGCCCGCTTTGCAGGTAAGGGAAAGGGATGTGTTCGGCGTCGAAGCCCGCTTCGAGAAGCGCGTCGAGCATCCGGCGCGCGCCTTCGTAGTTGAGCGAGTGGATGACGACGGACGCGTCGGGTTGCGACTCTCTGTGCGCGGCGAGCCACGCGGCGACGCCGTAGCCGGTGTGCGCGTCGTCCGTTTCGTCGGAGAAGTAATGCTCTTCGCGCAGATCGTGATCGAGCAGGATTAGTCTGTATTCTCGCGCGCCGAGCCAGCCGATGGCTTCCTCGACGTTGCACGTCACGTCCAGCTCGTAAGCCTTGAGCCGACGGCGAAACCATTCGCAACGAGTCTCGTCGTCCTCCACGATCAGAACACGTCTCTCCAAAGTCTCACCCCGTGCGTGCGCGTCATAAAAATGTGATGCACACGATATAATATGCGCCCGGTGAAGATCGCAACCTGGAACGTGAACTCGATCATCGCGCGCCAGCCGCTCGTCTTGAAGTGGCTGGCAGAGGCGCGCCCCGACGTGCTGTGCCTACAGGAGACGAAGTGCACAAACGAGAAATTTCCGCGCGCGGAGTTTGAGCAGCTCGGCTACCACATAGAGGCGCACGG
>JAVXVR010000013.1:0-3185 GCA_032230165.1 Acidobacteriota bacterium
TCGTGAGTCTGGAGTCAACTTGATTTTGTTTTCGACTCCAGACTCACGACTCCAGACTCCTGGCTTCTCGTCCTGTCACGGAGGTTCTCATGCCCGCATCCTTCATCGAAGAGTACAAGGCAAAGCACCGACACCCTTTGAACCGCCTGACGCACAGCGTCGGGATTCCGTTGATCGTCTTAAGCCTCCCGCTCTTCTTCTTCAACTGGCGCTGGGCGCTCGCGCTGTTCGTCCTAGGTTGGGTCTTGCAGTTCGCCGGACACCTCATCGAGGGCAATCAGCCAGCCTTCTTCCGCAACCCCATCTACCTGCTCGTCGGACCCGCGTGGCTCGCGCGCCGCGCGCTCGGCGCCATCGGTCTCGCCAAACCGCACGCGCACGCGCAAGCACCCGGCGAACGCCCCGCCGACAAATGAACGAACACGCCGACGCGCGCGGCGCGTTCGCGCTCGCCGAAGCGGTCACGGAAGTGCTGCGCGAGGGCGAGGTCGCGGCTCTCGCGACGCTCGTCGAAGCACAGCACGGCACGGGCGCGAAGCTGCTCGTGCGGAGATCGGGCGCGCGCGTCGGGAGTTTCGGCGACACGTCGTTTGACGAAGCCGTCGCCGCGCGCGCGCTTGAGTTTCTCGCCTCACACGCCGAGACAACTACACACAGGACGGACGAGTTCGCGCCCGCGCTCGACGAGTGGCGCGGCGCGCGCGTGATGTTCGAGCGCGTCGAGCCGGAGCCGCACGTCGTGATATGCGGCGCGGGCCACGTCGGCGCGGCGCTCGCACGGCTCTCCTCTTCAATCGGCTACCGCGTCACGCTCATAGACGACCGCGCGGATTTCGTCACGCGCGAGCGTTTCCCCGAAGACCGTATCGCGCTCGTTGCGGCGACGGAAGGGTGGGGGCTTGCCGTGCGCGCCTGCGTCGGCACGGGGCGCGGCGTCGCGGTCGCGGTCGTCACGCGCGGGCACAACGAAGACGAAGAATGCCTGCGCGCCGTGCTCGACGCGCGACCCGATTACGTAGGCATGATCGGAAGCAAGCGGCGGACGAACATCGTGCTCGAGCGTCTGCGCGAGGCGGGCGCGGCTGAAGAAATACTGCGGGAAGTGCGCGCGCCCGTCGGGCTCGACATCGGCGCGGTCGCGCCCGAAGAGGTCGCGCTCTCGATCCTCGCGGAGATCGTCGCAGAGCGGCGCGGTGGAACGTGCACATCGCTCTCCGCATGGCGGCGAACAGCAAAGATGGAGGGTGAAGGATGAAGGATGAAGGATGAAAGCGCCGCTGACCATGAGTCGGCTTTACTTCATCCTTTGTGGCTCCCCGTTCGGATTGGACGCAAATGCGAAAGACGCGAAAGCTTGATTGCCTTCGCGTCTTTTGCATTCCTGCCGGAAAGTTTTTCTCTGTAACTACTGCGCGCGCGGTTGCTCCTCTTCGAGCTTGCGGCGGATCAGACGCTCGGCTAGATCGGGGACGACCTCCCAGGCGATCTCGCGCACGACGCGATCCGAAAGATGCTCGACCACGCGGCGTGCGATGGCGTCAATCGTTTCGGGCGAGAGTTGTGCCGCGCCCTCCGGCATCGAAGCCGTCGAGGCTTGCGGCGCGTCGCTCATTGTTTCGGTTGAGACCGATGCGCCGACGTTCGTCGCTGCGTCGCGTCGCGTCGCGTCGTAGAAAGTTGAGAACGCCGCTTCCGGTTCGAGCGTGGGAGCTTGGACGGGCTCGGTGACGGCTTCGGGCGAGACTGTGAACTCTTCAGGCGCGATCCAGCCGCCTGAGGGCTCTGCCATAGACATGCTCCCTGCGGCTTGCATCTCGACGGCGGACGGCGCGTCGTCCGTGTAAACCGATGCGTCAAGCTGCGCGCGCTGCGGCGCGTAAGTTTCTTCATCGTCCATGTCGAGCACGAACTCACCGGCTGCCGTTGACGGGCGCGTGCGCGGCGAGTCCATGTCGCCAAGTTCGAGCAGCGCGTCGTCGGCGGCGGCAGCGGCGGCGGAGCGTGACTCGAACGTCTGCGCGTAGGCGCGCGCCTCGCGTGCCGGGGCGGCGGCGAAGCTTTGCGCAGGGGGCGCGGCGGCGCGGGTCGCGAACTCTGCGGCGGGCACGCTCTCGATGTTCTCATCGTCCATGCCGAGATCGGTGAATGCAGTAGGAGCAGCAGCGACGTGCGACGCCGCCGACGCTGCATCGCCGGTTGACGCCGCTTCGTGCCACGCGTCGCTCTTCGACGCTGCGGCGTGTGCTTCGCCTACAGCGTCAGGGCGCAACTCACCGGTCGGCTCGTCTTCGTTCATGTGCTTGTCCGTTTTCTTCACGTCGGGCTGACCGCCGAGCAGAACGCTCACCTTATTCACCAGCTCGCGTATTGATTGAAATGGTTTGGTCAAGATTTCATCCGCGCCACTCTTGCGCGCCTCCGCTTCGTCAAAAGGTTCAAACGCGCCCACGAGCAGCATGACGGGGACGTGGCGCGTGCGCTCGTCGCGCTTGATGCGCGCGCACAACTCGTAGCCGGCGGGCGCGGGCATGTGCACGTCCGCGAGGACAACGTCGGGCACGTCACGTTCCAGCTCCGCGAGCGCCTGCTCGCCCGTGCCGACGGCGACGACTTTGAAGCCCTCGTCGTCGAACGTGAGGCTGACCACTTTCTGGACTGTCGGCGAGTCGTCGGCGAGCAGCAGTTTACGGCGTCCCGTGGGCAAATTGTTACTCCTCGGGGGAGAGCGTCGTTCGGGGGCGGTTTGTCTGACCGCGCGCGGCGCGGGCAAACGACGCAGGGTGTGAGTTTTTCAACCCGTGACCTTCCTTCAAAGGTCACATTTGAAAGCTAACAGACGGGTTGATTGAGCGTCAAGAAAAATGAGGAAATAAAAGAAACACCGTCGAAACTTTTAGCTCGTCGGGTCAAAGCGGCGCACAAATAGCTGTCACTTTCCGACCGAATGGCTCTGACCAGCGCCACCGTGCAGGTTGATATCATCTTCTGTATCAGGCTTACCGTCTGCTCCGAGGGAGCGGAGCGTGAAGGTGTCGATCGTGCCCGTGTACTCGTAAGCTCTGTGCCACGGATCAATGCGGATGATGCGCTCGGTGTAGCGCGGGTTGAGGTGATCGACGAGGACGGTCTCGGAATCAGCAACGACATAGAAGCCGCGCTCGCGGCGGAAGGCTTGGAGCGCGGCG
>JAVXVR010000015.1:0-8331 GCA_032230165.1 Acidobacteriota bacterium
ACCCTCGGTTAAAGCGGGGAAGCGTGACTCTCATATAGTCCAACCCGAAGTGCCTGAGGTAGTTTTCCTCGGTTCGGTCTTGCAACGGATTAGTCCCCGGATAACTCTGCTGAGAACTCGTCTCGATCCGAGTTGGGCGAAGGAGCAAGTCACCTCAAGCTCTGATGGCGCTTTCGACGCTTTCACGATTGAACAACCAACCAGCCGGACGCGGTACGGCGTGAACGTTCGAGATCGAATCTTCATCTCACTCCGAAAGACCGGTGATGTTTACGAGATTCTTGGACTACCTGAAGAACACCGCCCTTATAGTTATTTGAGATGGGAAGGCAATCATTTATTTGTCTTCGATCGCTGGGCAAGCCCACACCACGGCATCCGCTACAAGCTCGATGCGCGCCGTAAGAAAATTCTCTCCGCTAGAGCTTTTATCGAAGCCGACTACATCGAGCGGCAAAAGAGAGTATCTCGGAACCGGTAGAGTCTTGCCTGTCGCAAGTCATGAGCAACACGACGCGCGTCCTACTCATCCGCCACGGTCAGTCCGAAGGTAACGCCGAGGGTCGCTTCGGCGGACACTCTGCAACGCCACTCTCCGCGCGCGGTCGCGCGCAAGCCGAGGCGACGGCGCTCGCGCTCGCGTCCGAAAAAGTCACGGCGATCTATTCGAGCGATCTCTCGCGCGCGGTCGAGACTGCCGAGCCGCTCGCGCGCGCTCTGGGGCTTGAGATCAAACGGGCGGCAGAATTCCGCGAGCGCAGCGTCGGGCAGATGGAAGGCTTGACGTTTCAGGAGGCGGCGGAAAGATTCCCCGAAGACTACGCCGCGCTGCTGCACCGCGACTTCGACCTCGTGCTCACGGGCGGCGAGAGTTACCGACAGATGCTCGACCGCTCGGCGCGCGCGCTCGACGCGGCAATCGACGCGAACCGTGGCGGCTGCATTGCCGTCTTCTCACACACCGGCACGATCTGCATTCTCGCCCTGCACCTCATGGGCGCGCTCGACGCGCCGGAGTTGCGCCCCGTCTGGATCACCACCGCCAACTGCGGCGTCACACGCTTTGAGCTTCGCGACGACGGCTTCGTGCGCGTCCTCGCCGTCAACGACACGCGCCATTTGTCGGGAATTTAAGGCGGCTCGCGCGAGAGTCGCTGGCAGCTTTTCGACCCCGTCTCGCATCTATTTGACGCCTCTTTTTCGGTCGCACCTCCATTCGGATGACATGGAATAAGAGTTGCTCCGTGGTGTGTGCGCAAGCCCAAGGTTACCAGCGCATCCCATTGATTTTTAAGATCAGGAGTTTCTTCATGTCTCGCACACCTCGACTGCCGTTCAGGCTCATCGTCTCTTCGCTCGTGGCGGCGCTCGCTGCGCTGTTCGCGCTTCCCTACTTTTTCGTCGGCAGCGCGCAGACACCTTTCGCCAACTCCTTGAACGGCAGGATCGCTTTCATCAGCGACGACGGCGCTCTCTACACCGTCAACCCGGACGGGGCGGGGCGCGCGCGCATCACCAATAGCATCCGCCCGGAAAGCTCGCCCTCGTGGTCGCCCGACGGCACGCGGATCGCCTTCGGGCGACGCGCGGCGTCGAACCAGAACGACGACGTGTGGATCATCAACAGCGACGGCTCGAACGAACATCTGCTCATCGCCAACGCGAGCCAGCCTGCGTGGTCGCCCGACGGGCAGAAGATCGCCTTCTGTCGCTTCGTCAACGGCAACCTCGACATCTTCGTGGCGAACGCTTCGGACGGCGGGGGCGTCGTCAATCTGACGAACAGCTCCGCGCTCGAACAAGAACCCGCGTGGTCGCCCGACAGCACACGCATCGCTTTCACGAGCAACCGCGACGCGCTGCCCCCGCCCGTAGACCCTTCATTCGCTCAGAAGATTTACGTGATGAACGCCGACGGTGGCGGCGTCCACAGGCTCACGAGCGAGCCCATAGGAAGCTCGGTGGAAGCCAGCCCCGCCTGGTCGCCCGACGGGACGAAGCTCGCCTACGGTCGCCGCGAAGGGATAAACAACTTTGAGGTCTTCTCGGTTAATGCGGACGGCAGCAACCCCACGAACCTCACGAACAACCCTTCGTCCGACTTCGATCCGTCCTGGTCGCCCGACGGGACGCGCATCGTCTTCGGCTCGTTCCGCGATGCGGGACAGGGCAACAACATCGAACTCTACATGATGGACGCCGACGGCGGCTTCCCCACGCGCATCACGAACAACTTCGTGCCGGACAGCGCGCCGAGTTGGGGTGTCGCCTCCGGCGCGCCGACCCCGACGCCGACCGCTACGCCCACGCCCGCCCCGACCCCGACGCCCTTTCCGCCCTTCAACATCACGGGGCGCGTTACTGACTCGGCTAATAACGGCGTCGCCGGTGTGACTGTCATCGTCATCACCGACCATAACGGCTCGCGCGCGACCACGACCGCCGCCGATGGCAGCTACGCGCTCAAGTACACGGCTGATTCGCGCATCACCATCGCCCCGGCGAAGGACGGCTTCAGCTTCAACCCCTCGACCGTCTCATTCGTCTCTTCGGGCTCGGTCACGGGCGATAAGACGCAGAACTTCACGGCGATCCCCGTCGGCGTCCCCAACACGTTCCAGTTCAGCGCCGCCAACTTCGACATCCCTGAAGGCTCACCCACAGTCACCCTCACCGTGACGCGCACGGGCAGCGGCGTCTTCGCGGGCGGCGCGCTCGTCAACTACCGCACGACCGACGACCCCGCAGCCGTGCCCTGCTCCACCGTGGGCACGACGGCTTACGCGCGCTGCGACTACGCCACCGCCATCGACACGCTCTACTTCGCCGCCGGCGAGACCTCGAAGACCTTTAGCGTCTCGCTCATCAACGACGGCTACGCCGAGAACCCGGAATCGTTCGGCGTGGAGTTGTTCGCGCCCATCGGCGCGACGCTCGGAGCACAGAGCACCGCGACCGTGACCATCGCAGACAACGACGCGGCGGGAGCACCCAATCCCGTCTTCGACTCGCGCTTCTTTGTCCGCCAGCAATACCTCGACTTCCTTAACCGCGAGCCCGACTCGGCGGGCTTTGCCTCGTGGGTCTCGACGCTCGACAACTGCGCGCCGAATGATACGCGCTGCGACCGCGTGTCGGTCTCTTCGGGCTTCTTCCGCTCGACAGAGTTCCAGTCCAAGGGCTTCTTCGTCTTTCGCTTCTACAAGGTCGCGTTCGGGCGGCTGCCGACCTATGCCGAGATCGTCGCCGACATGCGCGGCGTCACCGGCGAGTCCACCGACGAAGTGCAGGCGAAGCGCGACGCCTTCACCAATGCTTTCGCGCAGCGACAGGAATTCAAGAGCGCATACGATCCGCTCTCGAACCAGCAGTTCGTCGATGCGCTGATGAACCGCTACGGCTTACAGCAGGTGACGGTGCACACTACCTCCACCAACGGCATCCCGGTCACGTTCACGGTCGAGCGCATCGGCTTCGTCAACGGTCTCAACTCCGGGGCGTTCACGCGCGCGCAAGTCGTCAGACAGATCGCCGAGTCGGACGAGGTCACGGCGGCTGAATTCAACTCCGCGTTCGTCGCCATGCAGTATTACGGCTACCTGCGCCGCACGCCGGAGACAGGCGGTTACAACGACTGGCTGCGCACGATCAACGCTAACCCGGCAGACATCCGCACGATGGTCTCCGGCTTCGTCAACTCCGACGAGTATCGCCTGCGCTTCGGGAAGCCTTAAGGCACTTTGAGCGTTCGAAAGAGAGAGAGTCCGCGCGTCTAACTGCGCGCGGGCTCTCCCCGTTTATGTACCGCGCGCTAGCGTGCTCCCGCGATCCCTTCCCTCATATCTGTGCCGTTTTCTCCACTTACATTTAGGCAGAGCAACAGCTCAAGCACTCGCTCCTCATTCCCCTCGCCCAAGCCGCAGCGACTATTCCACTCAATAGGGTTGCGGAACGTGCCAAAGAGCATGTCCCAGAGCGGGAGGTCGGAGTAGTTGTAATGGTGTATGCCCTCCTCGTGATGCACGCAGTGTGATTCGGGTCGCTGGAAGAGGTAGCCGATCCAGCGCGGCGTTTGGTAGTTCCAGTGATAGAACAACTCTCCAAGCCCGCTCAGGAGCACGGCGAACGCCGCCCCCCCGGCGCTGAGTCCGAGCACGACGAAGAGGATCGCGGTGGTCAACAAACAGTCTGCGAAGATTTCTAGCGGGTGCTTGTAGAAACTCGTCAGCACCTCGATGCGCTGCGCGCTGTGGTGCATCTGGTGCAGCCGCCAGAGCCAGTCGACCTCATGACGCCAGCGATGCCACCAGTAATAGACGAACGTGATGACGAAGTAGCCGAAGAGTCCGCCGACCAACGCGCCCCACGCCGCGATTGAGAACAGATGGTGCTCGCCCACCCAGTCATTCCAGAGCCATCCCGTTCCCAGCACGAGCGCGACTTGAACGCAGTTGACTATTCCGGCGCGCAACCACCAACCACGCACGCGCCGCCACTGTCGCCCCGGTCGCGCGCGCTCACATAACATCATCAACGCCCCGACAATGATGACGATGGCACAGACGATCATTCTCTTGAGCCTCCTTCGCGCCCGGCGGTGTGCCGGACGATCTTGCGCGAAGGGTAGTGCGAGCCGCCACCGCGTGCGCCGGCGTGTGTGGCAGTAGCTCGACTGCCACACACGGCGTCGTGGAATCTGCTTGACAGTTTCGACGGGGCGGGCATAGAGTGCGCCTGTCCTCGACGTAAGAAGCCCGTAGCGCCTCGCACAGCACCGCCGTGATCCTTACAAGCTCACAAAGCTAACCATCGCCGCCGCGCGATCTGGAGCGCCCGCGCCGCCGTAAAGTTGTCAATCCGTGCAGTCCTCTTGTCGCTACGTGAAGACAAAGCCCGCAACACCTGAACGCTCCTCAAGCTTCACACACTTTCTTCCCCCAAGGAGATTAAACAATGGCACAAGACGGATCGCTCAAACTGAGCTTGATCGATGTTTACGGCAAACGCCTCCAGGAGAGCGTGGACATCTTCATGCGCAACATGACCATCGCTTCCGACCAGCTCAACCCGCGCGGCATTGACGCCTCAAAGCTCATCATCATCAAGAAGCTCTCCGCGCCGACGAACAACGTCTATCAGATCATCATCGACCCGCCGTCCTACCATCCGACGAACCGCTTCGTCAGCATCAAGAGCAGCGGCACAGAAGAGGAGTACGTCTTCGGCATCGACATCGCGAAGGTCGTCAGAGTTGACTTTCCGACCTTCGCCTCAAACCCGAAGGAGCTGCGCGATCTGCTCGGCAACAGCAGCCTCGTCGTGGGCGGCTCGGCGGTGGCGACCGGCGAAGCCCTCTACGACGGACTCGATGACATACGCAAAGCCGGACTGATGAACATCGCCTGCAAGACGCTGGCGACCGCGCTCCCGAACGGCAAGCGTGTACTCCAACTCATCAACAAGGTGGTCGAGCTTCGCGGCGACCGCTTCTTCGCCAACGTCGAGCGCGAGTTGCGCGAGGAAACCCTGCTCGGCTCGCACACGGGTCTCTTCCACGAAGCGCCCGGCATTCTCCACTCGCCGCCCCCGCCCTTCAGCGACTTCGACCACGCCGGTAGCTTCAAAACTGACGACACCTACGGCAATCTCCAGCTCACATTCTTCCGCAAGGGCGACGACATCGTCGCCGACATAGACATTGACGACGCGGGCGGCTTCAGGCACATCTTTCAGGTCGCGAAGAACCACTTCACGGGACTGCCCACGCATCCCTACAACATTAACCAGATACTGATTAAGCATCAGCACCTCAACCCGCGCTACACGCTCCTCGTGCGCTAACGACGACCGAGCCAACTTGAGCCGACTCATCGAGACACGCTCGCAGCAAGCCCAAGCTCCACGCGCGTGCGACGGGAAAAAGAAAGGGGACGCTCATCGATGAGCGTCCCCTTCTTCTTAAACCTGCGTGCGCGCAGAGCGTATGCGGGCGTTTCTTAAACTTGCGCGCCGACTTCAGTCCCCTGCTCTTCTTTCGTGGTCAAGCCCTCAGCCTGTCCCTCGTCGCCTTCGAGGAAACGCTGACGATGCACCACGCCGTCCGACTCGAAGATGTAGGCGGAAGGGTGCTCGCGCATGATGATGTCTTGCAGGCGCATCAGACCGTAGAGCAGCGCTTCGGGTCGCGGCGGGCAACCCGGTATGTACACGTCCACGGGGATCGTGCGATCCACGCCCTGCATCGTCGAATATGAGTCGAAGGGTCCGCCCGTCGAGGCGCACGCGCCCATCGCGATGACCCACTTCGGCTCAGGCATCTGATCGTAGATGCGACGTATGACGGGACCCATCTTCAAAGTCACTGTGCCCGCGACGATGATCAGATCGCTCTGCCGTGGCGAGGGGCGAAAGACGCCCGCGCCGAAGCGGTCTATGTCGAAGCGCCCCGCGCCCGTCGCGATCATCTCGATAGCGCAGCAGGCGAGTCCGAACGTCATGGGCCACAGCGCGGACTTGCGCGCCCAGTTGACGCCGTACTTTATTGGCGCGGCGTCCAAAACCGGCGCGGCGACGTTGCGCCGCAGCGAGTTGATGATCGAATCGACGGTCGTGAGTACGATGCCTTCGGGATGCTCAGCCATGGTTCAAAGTTCAAGGTTCAAAGTTCAAAGTTCAAAGTTTTAAACCTGCAACTTTGAACTTGGAACTTGGAACTCAAGCCCATTCTAACGCGCCCTTGCGCCACGCATAGTAGTAGCCGACGACGAGGATGCCGATGAAGATGAGCATCTCGACGAGGGCGAACTTGGTGAAAGAGAAATCCTCGCCCATGTAGATGATCGCCCACGGCAGCAGAAAGATCGTCTCCACGTCGAAGACCAAAAAGAGCATAGCGACGATGTAGTAGCGCACGGTGAAGCGGTCGTGCGCCTCGGTCGTCGGGTCGATGCCGCATTCGTAGGGTCGCATCTTGTCCTTACCCCAGATGCTCGGTCTGAGGAAGCGACCCAAGACCACGGGCAGAACTGGGAAGACGAGAGCGAAGACGAAGAAGATCAGCACGGGCCAGTAAGCCGTGACGGGGCTACCCAAATCTGCCGGGAGCGGCGCGGCGTCGGTCGCTGCTTGCAGGAAGAACATACTCGACTAAATCTTTAACGCGAGCCGTGCGGAGTGTGGTGTCAGACGAACAGAGGCAATATATGCGCGACCGCGACCGCGTGTCAACGGAAGCCTTCGGGCGCGGCGCGTGTGGCGGCGCGAAGCCTACTTCGCTTCCCCGTGCGGGCGACCCGCGAGCAGCGCGACGGCGTGCGAGAGGACTGGACGAATGACCTCGAAGCACTCGCGCACGGCGCGGGGCGAGCCGGGCAGGTTGACGACGAGCGCGCCCGCGCGTATGCCGCAGACGCCGCGCGAGATCATCGCGAGCGGCGTGCTTTTCAAAGTCCCGGCGCGCATCGCCTCGGCTAGTCCGGGCGCTTCGCGCGTGATGACGGCGCGCGTCGCTTCGGGCGTGTTGTCGCGCGGCGAAAAGCCCGTCCCGCCCGTCGTCAAGACGAGATTCACGTCGGCGCGTTCGGCTGAGACGCGAATCATCTCAATGAGCGGTTCGAGATCGTCAGACAAAATTTCCTTCGCGACCACTTCCGCGCCCATCGCTTCCAGCAGCTCGATGGCAACAGCGCCCGACATGTCCTCACGCTCGCCGCGCGCACAGGCGTCGCTCGCCGTAATAATGACGGCTCTGATCTTCTCAGTCATTAACGCTTCATCCGCAAATGTTCTTTGAGGATGCACCTGTCCATCACGACGAGCAGCCCGGCATCTTGCGCGCGCCGCGCCGCCGCCGTGTCAATGACGCCCTCTTGCAACCAGACGGCACGCGCGCCGATGCTGATCGCTTCGTCCACCGCCTCGCCCGCCTCCTCCGAGCGGCGGAAGATGTCCACGAGATCGATCTTCTCCGGCACGTCCGCGAGCGTCGGGTAGGCTCGCTCGCCGAGCACCTCTGTCTCGTGCGGGTTGACGGGGATGATGCGGTAGCCTTTGCGCTGCATAAAGTCAGAGACGTTGTTCGACGGGCGCATCGGGTTCGACGAGAGACCGACGACCGCAATCGTCTTGCACTCTTCGAGGATTTGTTTGATGGCTTGCGGCGAGTTGATTTCCACTCTCTGTTCCCTCAATTATCTGGTCTTCTCACTCAAGCGAATGCCGCCATTTGTTCAACGCTCGATCCTTACGACAAGCCGAGAGCGGCAGCGCGCGTGAACTCTTGATCTCTGTCACTTCGTGAGTCTTGCTGTTAACTTTCAGTTGAAAGCACGC
>JAVXVR010000028.1:0-8468 GCA_032230165.1 Acidobacteriota bacterium
TGCGGAAAAGACCCGGAACCTTTCGCCCCGTTGCCGCCTCTTTCGGTGTGACGTCCTCTGTCATGTCGTCCCTCCGTCTCGTTAGCCTCGTTCGTCTCTGTTCATCTCACGCCGAATCGGAAAAAAGCAATGCCGAAAGCGCCGAAGTTCTTCCGGACGATAACACGAGCATTCGTTGTCGCACCGGCGCGGACGCAAGGCGACCCGGCAGCCCGGGTTAGTCGCCCACGAAAAAAAGAACAGACCTCCCCCTCCGGTCGCCGCGCGGGCAGACCGGAGTAAGGGAGGTCTCGTAAGAGCAGTCGGACGCAAGCATAGCCCGCGCGGCGACCGTCGCGGAGCGCGGGAGAGAGGTCTTACTTCTTCAGCGACTTCATGAAAGCGACCATCGCCTTCGCCTGATCGGCGGACACGCCCTTCGCCTCGTAAGACGGCATCTTGACGGGCGCAACGTCCCTGCCCTTGAGGACAGTCTCGATGAGCACGTCGTCCGCTTTCGTCGCGTCGAACTTCTTCGAGGCGTCCGCGCCGTGGCACATCGCGCACTTCGCCTTGAAGACCGTGGCGGCGTCGAAGTCCTGCGCCGAGGTCGTCTGCACGGCGGTCGAGCCCACGAGGCTCAGCGCGAACAAGGGGAGGACGACGAGCGCGATTGCGGTTGCCTTCCACTGATTGGGTTTCATGATTACATCCACCTTTTGTATGAACTCCGCGCGACCGGAGCCCGCTCGCCCCTCGCCCGTCATACAGGTTAGAGAGCAATGATCGTGCCGGGCTCGTCGGCAATGAGATTTCGCGTTTTCCCGTCAAAATCTTAAAGTTTTGCGGTTTCGGACATCCTCCGCGATGCGGCTGGGCGATTTTTCGCACGCCGCTGGATGGCTTTGCGCAGCCCGCCGCGTCAGGCGCTCTTCTTGTGACATGCGGCGCACTTCATCGAGGTCGGAGCCTTCGCGTCGGGGCGGTTCTTCACCACCTCGTCGTGACACTTCGCGCAGTTGCGGTGGAACGCCCGCATGTTCGTCAACGTGATCATCGCCGCGCTCGACTCGTGCTTGATCTGCGGAATCTCCGCGAGCATCTTCGGCTTCTCGCCCGCGCGCGCGTGGCAACTGCGACAGGTGATGACACCCACCGCGCCGGGGTCTTTCGCGACCAGCTCCGCCGTCAGCGTCGTCGTGCGATCCGCCGGGAAGGCGGTCTTCAGCGGCGGGAGCTTCAACAGCTCTGACGCGGGCTGCGCCGTGTGGTGACACTCGACGCACTCGACCGGCCCCGTGCCCGCGATGTTGCGGTTCTTGGTGATGTGATCGACGTGGCTGAAGGTCACCGTCCCCAGCTTTGAGTCGGTCGCGAGCTGGAGCGTCTCCGGCGGCTTCAGCGGGGTCGCCGCAGGTGACGCTTGCGGTGACGACGCTTGCGGTGACGACGCCTGCTGCGGCGATGCCGCGCGGCTCGACGTACTAGCGCCGCGCGAGCCTGCGAGCAAGCCGAGAGACGCGAGGACTGCGACGAACAGTGCTGCTGCGAGCTTCATCATCCTTCCTTAGCCCCCTTTCAAATTCTCGTCATGCGCTCTCTCTCTGCGCAGGACGCGCCCGACCATCACGCGATTAACGCGGACTCGTCGCACGACTCGTCGCGACGAGTCGCGTCAGAAGTGCCAGGCGCTGCCGCGGTGACAGCGCGCGCAGTCTGTGAAGTCGTCGCCGCCGAAGGCGCGGCGGTCGTCGTGGCACGAAGCGCAACTGCGCGTGCCCGCAGGCGCGTGGTGCTGCAAGGGTAAGGGCGCGCTCACCTGCCGCGACTGCGCCGCGCCCGCGCGCACCGCGTGGCACTCGGCGCACGAGAGACCCTTGCGCGTGTGCGCTGAGTGGCTGAACGGCGTCGAGGCATAGGCGCGCGACCACGCGGGCGTGCGCGCGAAGCCGCCGATCTGGTGGCACGTGTCGCACGATGAGATGTCTCGCCCGCTCGCCTGTGCGCGCGGCGAGTGACACTGGAAGCAGGTCGCGTGCGCGCCGAAGCTCGCGGGGATCGAGACGGCGACCGCGCCGCGACCCGCGGGCTTGTGGCACGTCGCGCAACTCGCGCCCGCGCGCGCGTGCGTCGCGTGATCGAAGCGGACGCCGAACGTGCGCAGGGCGGGGAAAGCTTTGACGGGCGGGTTCGACACGCCGACGCTTGTGTGACAGATCGTGCAGATGTTGCTCTGCGGCTCGCTGAACTGCTGCGCGTGGCAGCCGATGCAGGGGCTGTGAGCGAGCGAGCGCACGGGCACGATGGCATTCGTCTCACGCCGGTGGCAGAGCAGGCAGGGGAGGCGCGAGTGTTGCGGGTCTGTGTGCGAGAACTTCGAGAAGTCGTGCGCGGGCTGCTGTTGCGCTTCGTCGTCGAAGTCTGCGCGCTCGCGCTCGGTCGCCGCCGCGCGTGACGAAGACGCGGCGCGCGAGCCGAGCGCGAGCGTGAGCGAGCAGACGAGACAGACGACGAACAGGGCGCAGAGTTGCGCGACGCGACGCGCACGTTCGCCTCGGCGCGTGTCCGTGAGTCGTTCGTCGGTCGGAAGTCTCTCGTGCGTGTCGTCGCGCATGGTACGCTTTAAGTCTTCCTTCGGCTCTCTTCGTCAGTCTTTTTTCGTCGCGGACTTAGGCGTCGGCAATGCTTCCACATGCGACGACGGCAGCGGCTTCGCGCCGTTCGCGACGTGGCACTTGGTGCAGACGAAAGTCGGATCTGCTTTCTTCTTCGCCACGACCTCGTTCAGGATTCCCTCGTTCGTCTCCTCGACGTGGCAGCCCGTGCCCGCCCCGCCGCAGGATTTCACGCTAACCTTCAACGTCGCGCGGTCGAGCGTGTTGAACTTCGAGACGTTGTGACAATCGGTGCAGGCTAAACCGGCGTGCGGCAGCCACTCGTGGCGGAAGCGTGCGGCGTCGCGGCGGCTCCAACGCTCCAGTGTGTACTTGTCAGTGATGCCCATCCGCGCGGCGAGCGCAGGGTCATAGTCGTCGTGTGCGCGCGCGATGTCGGGCTGCTCGGAGGGCGGGATGAGTTTATGGCAGGCGTTGCAGTTGGCTTGCGTCGGCTCGATCCCGGCGTCGGCGTTGTGGCAGGCAAAGCAAGTCGCGTGAGAGCGCGGCGAAGTTTTGAACGTGCCCTTCTTCAACCAGAAGGCGTCTTCGGGAAAACCTTTGGGCGGTCGCGTCACGAACTCGTCCTCGGTCTCGCCCTGCGGTTGATAAGTCTGATGACAGACGGCGCAGCTCTTCGGGTCGCTCGTCTCCTTTTGCGGCGCGTCCTTCTGCTCTTGCTGCGACTCGCGCGAAGTTGCGGCGCGGCGCAGCAATGCGTTGACGAAACTCACTCCGCGTCGCGCGTCGCGGTCGGGTCGGTCTTGACTGACGATCTCGATGTGCTTGTCGTGCGCGAAGTTGATGGCGAACTCTGAGGTGACATTCAGTCCCGCGGGCGCGGCGTCGAAAATCTCGCGCGGGTTGGGGAAGGGTTTGCGCGCCGTGAATTTCGGCGTCACGCCGACGTGGCAGTTCGAGCAAATAGCGGGCGCGGGACGCTCGCGCGCGAAGAACTGCTGGCGGTGGCAGCCGATGCAGGAGGAGTGTTCGGGGTACTCCGTGATGTCGGGGAAGGCTTCCTTTGTGCGAACCTCCTGCCAGTTCTTCGACGGGAACCTGTGGCACGAGTCACACTTCAACTGCTGATGCTGCAAGGAGGCGTGCGAGAACTTGGAATAGTCGAGACGCCGGGCGCTCTTCGGCGGAGCGGCTGCCCGCCGAGTCTGTGGGCGATGCGCTTGCGCAGGAGCGAGCGCGGACGCAGCGGCGCGCGAGTCGGATCGCTGGTGGAAGAAGCCGACCGACGCCAGCGTCGCAAAGATGATTAGCGCGACCGCCCTGTGACGCATCTCTTTTTCGACTAACCCGACGCGCGCCGTTCGTCATGGCAAGCCCGAAACTCATGCGCTTGAGTTCCGGGCTTGCCGTGAGTTGAGGTTATCCGGCGGGGCGGGCCCTTCCCGCGCGCCGCCTTCAGTTGACGCCGGTCACCTGTCGCCGCCTCCACCGAAGTAGATGCGCAGGGAAGTGTACGGCAGGTGCGCGCGGTAGTCCTGCGAGTTCGTGAGCCGCTCGTTGTAGTCGAAGTACTGGTAGCCGACGTTCCAGTCGAGGCGGTGGTTGATCTTGAAAATAAGTCGCACCTCCGGCGTCTGGAAGTTGAGCGGGATGCCGCCGATGAACAGACCTTGCGCCGGGATCGACACGCGGTCGCCCTGCGCCGTGTCGCGGTGCGCGCGGTAGGCGGCGAATGCCGAGACGCGCTTGAACAACTCGACGTTCGCGCTCGCGTAGAAGAAGTTGTCGCGCATGAAGTACTGACTGCGACCAGCCTGTGCGGGGTTCGGCGTCGGGAGTCCGGCGAAAAAGAGGATCGCGGCATCGCTCTTCAGGTTGTTGTGCGTGTAGCCCGCGCTGAAGGAGTAGCGCGCGGCGGGAGCCCAGTCCACAGAGCCGGAGAAGATGCGGCTGTTGATCCTCACGTCGAAGTTCGTCGCCTTCAGGGGACCGATGAGCGTGTTGTCAACGACCGTCTCGCCGGGGTTGGTGTTGTCGCGGCTGATGAACGAGAGGTTGACGCCGAGCTTCGGCGTGGGCTGGATGCGGTTGCGGACGCGGAAGTTGATCGTGCGGAAGTTGTCGACGCGCGTGAACACGTCGTTGGCGTCGCCGCGCTCGGCGTCGAAATAGACGTTCCACATCTTCAAGGGCTTCGCCTTGAAGCCGCCGAAAAAGGAGTTGCTGTTGAGATCGAAGGTCTCGTCTTCACGGAAGGCTGCGCCGAGCGAGCCGGAGGAGTTGCCGAGCTTCAACTCGTCGATGTGACGGTGCGTGTAACGGTGACCGAAGTGAAACGAGAAGCGGGGACCGACCTGATAGTCGCCTTCGAGCTGGTTGTAGTAGCGTCGGTAGTCGAGCGTGCGATCAATCGGAAATGATGTGACGGCGGAGGAGACGAGCGTGCCGTTGGCGCGGAAGAGCGTGAGCAGCTCGTTGTAAACGAAGTCGCCGTTGTTGCTGAACGTGTTGTAGCGGAAGGTCTCTGAGATTCTGAGGCGGTCGGTCGCGAGCCACGTGATGCCGAAGTCCGCGAGGTGATTCGGGCGCACCGACTCGCCGCTGAAGGCGATCCGATCCGGGTTGAAGGTCTGGCTCGACGAGTTGACGCCCGCGCTCGTCTCGGCGAGACCGAAGCGCGAGCGCGACTTCGTGTAGGTGTAACGCGCCGTGATGTCAACCTTCTTGTCGATGAGCGTGTGGACGCTCGCGCGCGAGAACCAGATGCGCGCGCGCGTCGGATCGTTGCGGAAGAGCGAGGTCAGGACGGCGGTGTTCGTCGCGTTGTTGCCGGGGGTGAAGCCGGAGAAGAAAGTCGAGTCGTCCTTGTAGGCGCGCACGCCCTGGAGGAATCCGAGATCGAGCGAGCCGACGCGAAACTCGCCGCCCGCGCGATACTCGTTGGCGCGCGTCTTGACGTTCTCGCCGACGCGGTACTCGTCGTTGCGCAGATCGTAGGTGGTCGTACCTGTGCCGCTGTTGCGGTCGAGCGAATAGCCGAGGTTGAACTTGGCGCGGCGGTTGTGCGGCAGCAGGCGTAGGTCGAAGTCGCCGAACTTGTGCTTGGTCTGCGAGATGTGCTCGCCGAGCGCGAGGTTGAGCAGGCGGTTGTCGTAGGCGTTGCGCCGGAAGTTGGCGTCGAAGCGATACCAGTGCGACTGCTCGATGTTGACGCGCAAGGAGCCGGAAGGGTCTGCGTTCCAGCCCGAAGAATTGACGAGCAGCGTGTCGAAGAGCGAGCCTTTGCCTTCGGCGGCGCGCACGAAGAAGCTCGAATCGAAGAGCCGGAAGCCCGGCTGGTAGTTGAGGTCGGAGCGGTACTTGTCGGCGTTGCCGTCCACGCTCGCGCCGCGCACGCCCAGCTCGATGCTGGAGATGATCTCGTAGTCGCCCGCCCGGACTGCCCCGGCGGGTGTCGCGGGCTGTGCCGCCGCGTCATCCTTCTTCGGGGTCGGGGTCGGGGTCGGCTTCGTCTGCCCGAGAGCCGACGACGACAGGAGCGCGAGTCCGAGAAGTGAAGTCGTGATGAAAGCTCTGATGTTCTTCATGCGTGCCTTGCTTTCTCTACTCCTTCAACCTCACCGGAAGAAGTACGGGTGAGAGTTGGACCCGTGGATGGCGACGTGGCAGACCGTGCAGTTCTGGAAGCGCGCCTGCGTGATATTGTGGAAGCTCGGCGTGTTCGGCGCGCCTTCGGACTCGCCCGACGAGATGGCGTGCGCGTTCGTGTGGCACTCGATGCAGAGCTGGAACATCTGGTTGCGCTTCAGGAGCTTCGGGTTCGACGCGCCGTGCGGCGTGTGGCACGAAGAGCAGCCCTCGATCTTGACGGGACCGTGCTCGTAAACGAAGGGACCCTGCTTCTCCGTGTGGCACTTGACGCACGCGGCGTCCGAGCCCGTAGCGAGGCGCGTCTGCTTCAGCTCGAAGCCGCCGTGCGGGTTGTGGCAGTCGCTGCACTTCATCGTGCCTTCCAGAACCTTGTGGTGGAAGGGTTGCGTGAACTGCGCCTTCTGCTCGACGTGGCACTTCAGGCAGAGCTGCTGCTCGCTGCCTTTGAGCATGTGCTGCACGGACGAGTCTGGTTTCTGCCGCGTGCCCTCGGCGATGAATGTGTGCGATTCGGGGCGGGGCGGGGCGGGGTCGGGCGCGTGCGTCGTGTGGCAGTCCGTGCAGCCCACGTCGTTGCGCCAGTGCTCGCCGCGGCGGAAGTTGTTGTGCTCCTCGCGCCCCGCGTGGCACTGGAGGCAGGTCTCGGAAATCTGCTTCGACGACTCGTTCTTGAAGCTGCGAATCTTCAAGTCCGCCGGGTGCGGCGCGTTCGTGTCAAGCGATGTGATCAACTCGACGTGAGCCTTGCCCGCACCGTGGCACGACTCGCAGCCCACAGCCTTACCCTTCCAGGTCGCCTCGCGCATGATGTGCGCGTGTGGCGTCTTGGAGAAGTTTTTGAACTGATCCTCGTGGCACGCCTGGCACGTCTCCGCGCCGACGTAGTCCGCGGGGTTTTGGCTCTCGGTCACGGGCACGGGCGGCGACTTCTTCGGCTTGTCTTTTCCTCCAGCGGCTTTCGACCTAAAGACAGAGCCGGCGCACAGAATCAGCAGCACGCCCAGAAGCCACGCGCCGGCTAGAGCCGCTTTCGTGACCTTCAACTTGTTCATCTCTGTGTCTCCCGCCCGCCCCAGAGCCGCGCCGGTTTCGCGAAACTTCTCCACAGGTCTTAATGAGTTCTCGCCTTAATGATCGCGCGCATGAGGCTGCCGCTTCGGTCTAATGCTCCGGCTGATAAAGTCGCTGATGAATTAAACACACGAAAGGGAGCACGTCTGTGCGCTAACACACATAGCCAGAAACTCTATCTTTATTTAACTTACCCGCCTCCGCGTCGGCTAACTACTGCCGGTGTCGCACTCGTATGCGTGAACGACCGAATTATTCCGGTCGTTAAAATTATTTACCCGCCCTCCTTGTTGCCTCGCCTTTCTCTTCAAGCGCGTATGGACGCGGGGCGATAAGAAAAGAAGAGGCGGCACGCTCTTCTAGGGGCGTGCCGCCGGAGCGGCGCAGCAAGTTGCACGCTCACTGGAAGTTGAAGGTGAGGGTTCCATCCATCGGCGGAGGGCTTCCGTTATAGAAGGGGGCGGGTCCAGGGTTGATCGTAGCCTCGAAGTCTGCCGTGCCCTGCCGTCCAGCCAACGTTTGCGTGCCGCCCGTGATCTGGAGCTTCACGTACATCGTCCCGGTGTAACCCATTGCATCCCATGTCATCGTGCCGCTCGTCACCGTGCCGTAGAGGACGCCTACATAGGTCGTGCCCCCCCTGATCGTCTGCCCGTAGACCGGCATCGTCCAGTCGCCGCCCATTATGTTTCTGTCGTAGCCCACGCCACCCTGAGCCTCGTAGTTCATCATCAAGGTGAGATTGCCGGGCAGATAGCCCGATGTCTTGCCGTAGCACACCCAGCCGTAAACCTCGCCGTAAATATCCTTGTGGCCGTCTGTGATCTCGAAGCCGTTGAAATTGTTGATGAATTTGGACTGAGCTTGCGCCGTCAGTCCACAGAGCACGACCATCGCGGCGAACACGACGGCGAGCGCAACACGTTTGTTAGTAGGCATGATTCCCATTCCTTTCGATAGACACCGGCGGAGGACATCCTCAGGCACGCAGGCTGTGCCCCACCGTTTGACCCACCAACGCAATTAGATGATGGATGGGTGCGTTGCTGTGATCGCGTCACGCAAGCCAGAAACCGTACTGACCTGCCAGTGTCGAAGAGCTTTTCCTAGATGGAGATTTGCAGTCGTCATCGGAGTGAAGGGCAACACCTG
>JAVXVR010000062.1:0-6905 GCA_032230165.1 Acidobacteriota bacterium
GTGACTTTGGTCTTCCGCCTCTCCGCCGCAAAGTAGATCGCCGCGCCGATGAGGTTGGCGACGACGATGACGGTGACGATCTTGAGCGAGAACGAGAGCCAGCTCTCTACGTCTATGATCGGGAAGACGGAGAGCACGCAGTAGAGCAGCGTGACGAAGAGTCCGGCGGCGGAGGCTACTTTAAGCCAGAGGGGTGGGCGTTTACCTGCGGTGCGCATCCCGAAGAGTGGGATGGCGAAGAGCGCGACGTAGGCGAAGCCGTAGAAGATGCCCGCCGCGTTGTCGAGCAGTTGAAACGACTCCTGCGCGCCCACGCCGATGAGCCCGGCGAGCGCGAACGAGAGTGTGATGATACCGACGAAGATGATCGAGTTGACGGGCGTCTTGTAGCGTTTATGCAGCCGCGTGAACCAGCCCGGCAGCAACTCGTCCCAACCCGCGACCATCGGTAGCCGCGTGTTGCCCGTGAAGCTGAAGCTCACGTTGGCGACCGTGCGCCCGACGATCATTAAAATCGCCGCGGGCGCGATGATGGCGGCGAGTCCCGTCGAGCGGAAGCCGATGGTCAATACTTGCGGGATCGGACTGATCAAGTTGATGTCCTCAATCCGCACGAACGCCAAGACGGCGCTTGTGCCGAGGATGAACATGAGAGCCGTGATCGGCGTCGCGATCCAGATCGAGCGCGAGATGGTGCGCGCCGGGTCGCGGCACTCGCCTGCCACGATCGCCGCATATTCGAGACCGCTGAATGCGCCGACCGCCATCTTGCCGAAGATGTTCAGGTTCAAGAGCGTGAAGGTAGGAAGCGCGACCGTGAACGGGTGATACTCAGGCAGTGTCCCGCGCGCGACGTGCCAGAAGGGGAGCGCGATGAGGAGCGCGAAAGCACCCATGATCATCACGCCGCCCGCGTTGTGTACCCACTTTCCCAGACTCAGCCCGCGCATCGTCGCAAGCACCATCGCGATCATCATCAACGTGCTAACCAGCGACACGATCAATTTGCTCTGCGTCAGCCACGCCGCGCCCGTCGCATAGCCGAGTCCAGCCGTCACCACCAGCCCCATCGCCGACATGACGATGATCGCATAGACCCACAAGTTCCACGCCACCATGAAGCCGACGAAGTTGTTGAAGCCCATCTTCGCCCACTGGTAGATGCCGCCTTCGAGCGGCATCAGCCGGTTGAGATAGACGACGACCGCGCCCTGTGGCAGATAGAACAAGAGGATCGCGAGCAGCCAGAAAATGATGTGCGCGTGACCGAGCTTGGCGGCTGTGCCGACCCACGCCGTGCCGACGACGTACATGATTTGCGTCAACACGAGGTCGCGCAGCCCCAACTCCTTTTTGAAGACAGCGCTGCGTGCTTTAACTTCGTCGCGCTCGCTCTTGAGCGCGGCGGCGTCCGCGCCTAACTCTGGCTTAGCCATCCCTGCCTCCCCGGCGAGATTCAGCCTTGCTTCTGGAATGCGAAAACGTCCTGATGGTTTGCCCACACGACCGGGCGGTTCGAGACTCCCGTGCTACTGAGACTCGACGCACGGCGCGTGCGCGAGAAGGCAGCGGGGACGAACTTTCTCAACTGCTGCCCAAGCCTGCTCATCGGCGCGGGATTGTACACCATGCGCCGCGCGGCGTTGAGGGTGGCGGGCGGCTCGCGCTTTATCGTAGAATCTTTCGGCGCGCGGAAAAGTCTTTTCAGCAGCGCGCCATTACCTCGCCGGAGAAGAAACAAGCGATGTCTTTGCTGGAGATCGTCACCTACCCGAACCGCGTGCTCGACACGCCGGGCGAGCCCGTCACGGAGTTCGGCGACGGTTTGAAGAAGCTCGTCGCAGACATGTTCGAGACGATGTACGAGGCGCACGGCGTCGGACTCGCCGCGCCGCAAGTCGGCGTCTCACAACGCCTCTTCGTGATGGACTGCTCGTTTAACCAAGACCCTTCACAGCGCATCGCGCTCATCAACCCGGTCGTCCTTGCGGTCGAGGGCGAGCAGACAGGGGAGGAAGGATGCTTGTCGTTTCCCGGCATCGCGTTCGACGTGAAGCGCAGTCTGCGCGCCGTCGTGCAGGCGCAAACTGTCGAGGGCGAGACCTTCGAGCTTGACGGCATGAATCTCACCGCGCGCTGCATGCTGCACGAGACAGACCACTGCGACGGCATCGTCTTCATCAACCACACAACCGTCTTAAAACGCGAATGGGTTAAGCGCAAGATGAAGAAGCTGGCGAAAGCTGGCAAGTGGGTTTAAGTTTCTCAAGGGTTCAAAAAGATTCATCAACGCGGTCGCCGTGAGCAGTCAGCGGCGACCGCGTTTCTCTTTCGGGTTGTGATAACATCGCAGCGTCACATCTTGAAAAACGGATCGCCGCGAGGATGATTCAGTTCATGAAGCTTTTGCGCGTTTTGGCTTTGTGCTGCCTCTCTATTGCTGCCGGAAGTACGATCTTCGGGGCGCAGGGAAGAAAGCGAAAGCCGATCCAACCATCGAGTATTTCTCAACTCGTCGAGCGCCGGGCGGGCAGGATATCCTGCTGGGGCTTGATCATTCGGTTTGGTAGGATGCGTCTCAAGCCGACGGTCGGCAGCGATGAGATCGAGATTCAAGAAGCCAAGCACAGCGCAGACTTGAGAAACATTATGACTTGGCGCGTTGATGACGACGGTAGAAGGCTCATCATCAAGTTCAAGCCGGGCATGGGGGATTTCGGCAACGGCAACAATGTGACAGTCCGCCTCTCGCGCGAAGCATTCGCCGAGCCCGCATCGTCATTAAATAATTGGTATGAGTGGTCTATCAATACCGACATCATGTAAACACCTGAGGAGTGAACATGGCGAGCGAATTTCGTAACGAGACTTTCACAGACTTTTCCAAAGAAGAGAACGCGGCACTGATGCGTGCGGCGATTGAGAAGGTGCGCGGCGGATTGGGGCGCGACTACCCGCTCGTCATCGGCGGCGAGCGCGTCATGACCGGGCGCACGTTCGATAGCCTGAACCCCGCGCGCAAAACGGAGATCGTCGGTCGCTTCCAGAAGGCGACCGGGGAACTCGCACGCCTCGCCGTCGAACGCGCCGACGAGACGTTCAAGACGTGGAGTCGCACATCGCCGCAGGAGCGCGCCGATCTTCTTTTTCGCGTCGCTACGATCATGCGCGAGCGGCGGCACGAGCTGTCGGCGTGGATGGTCTTCGAGGTGGCGAAGAGCTGGGCAGAGGCGGACGGCGACACAGCCGAGGCGATAGACTTCTGCGAGTTCTACGCGCGCGAGATGCTGCGCTACGCTGCGCCGCAGCCGCTCGTCAAAATCGAGGGCGAGAAGAATGAGTTGACCTACATCCCGCTCGGCGTCGGCATCGTCATCCCGCCGTGGAACTTCCCGCTCGCCATTATGGCGGGCATGACCGCCGCCTCGATCGTCACGGGCAACACCGTCGTCCTCAAGCCTTCTTCGGACGCGCCGACCATCGCCTACAAGTTCTTCGAGATACTCGAAGAGGCTGGCGTGCCCGCAGGCGTCGTCAACTTCTGCCCCGGCGCAGGCGGCGAGGTGGGCGACACACTCGTCGATCACGCGCGCACGCGCTACGTCGCCTTCACCGGCTCGAAAGAGATCGGGCTTCGTATCGTCGAGCGCGCGGCGAAGCACCAGAAGGGGCAGATGTGGATCAAGCGCGTCATCGCCGAGATGGGCGGCAAGGACGCGATCATCATTGACGCCGACACTGATCTTGACGACGCGGCGACCGGAGTCATCCAGTCGGCGTTTGGCTTTCAGGGTCAGAAGTGCTCCGCCTGCTCGCGCGCCATCATTCATGCGGACGTGTACGACTCCCTGTTAGAGAAGATCGTCGAGCGCACGGAGAAGCTCAAGGTCGGCGATCCGACCGACGGCGCGACGACGATGAGCGCGGTCATCAACCAGAAGGCATTTAAGACGATCAACGACTACATCGAGAAGGGCAAAGCCGATGGCGGGCGCGTCCTCGCTGGCGGCGGCTCGGACGGCGAGCAGGGTTTCTTCATCGAGCCGACCGTCATCGCCGACGTGAAGGCGGGCGACCCGATAGAGCAGGAGGAGATTTTCGGACCCGTCCTCGCTTGCGTCCGCGCGCAGGATTTCGACGACGCGCTGCGCATCGCCAACGACACAGAGTACGGGCTAACCGGCGCGGTCTATACGAACGACGAAGAGAAGCTTGAGCGCGCGCGGCGCGAGTTCCACGTCGGCAACTTGTATTTGAACCGCAAGTGCACGGGCGCGCTCGTCGGCGTCCACCCGTTCGGCGGCTTCAATATGTCGGGCACGGACTCGAAGGCGGGCGGGCGCGACTACCTCGGCTTGTTCATGCAGGCGAAAGTCTCGGCGGAGAAGATTCGACCGGGCTACAGTCAGACAGAGAAGCGCGACACGATCTAAAACGATGAACGATGAACGCGGGACGATGAACTGAAAGCAAGGTCTTCAGTTCATCGTTCCGCGTTCATCATTCATCATTTAATTCTTATGCGTCTAGTTTTCATGGGTACGCCCGAATCCGCCGTGCCGACTCTGCGCCGTTGTCTGGAGGACGGGCACGAAGTCGTCGCCGTCTGGACGCAGCCCGACCGCCCGGCTGGTCGCGGCAATAAAATGCACGTCCCGCCCGTCAAGCAGTTCGCGCTCGAACGCGGTCTCACCGTCCACCAGCCTGAAAAGATTAAGACGGAAGAGGCGCGCTCTCTGTTCGCGTCGCATGATGTGGACGCCGCCATCGTCGTCGCCTACGGTCGCATCCTGCCCGCGTCATTCCTTAGCGCGCCGCGTCGCGGCTGCATCAACGTCCACTTCTCTCTGCTGCCGAAGTATCGCGGCGCGGCTCCCGTCAACTGGGCAATCGTGCGCGGCGAGAATGTGTCGGGCGTGACGACGATGCGGATCGATGAAGGACTCGACACGGGCGCGATCTATCTGCAACGCGCGACGCCGATAGGCGACGCAGAGACCGCGCCCGAACTGCTCGCGCGACTCGCAATGTTGGGCGCGGAACTGTTGAGCGAAACTTTGTCGCGCCTCGACGAGATCGAGCCGCGACCGCAGCGCGAAGAGGAAGCGACGCACGCGCCGATCCTCAAACGCGAGGACGGCTTGATCGATTGGCGTCTGTCGGCGGCGGAGATCGAGCGGCGCGTGCGCGGCTTCCAACCGTTTCCGGGCTCCTTCACGACCTTCCGCGATCAGCGTCTCGTCGCCTGGAAGGCGGGCGGGGTGCGTGTGGGTAATGACGACATTGAGCCGGGCAAAATCGAAGCGGCGCACGCGGACGAATTACTGATCGGCTGCGGCGACAACAGCATTCTGCGCCTGGAGGAAGTCCAGCTCGAAGGGCGGCGGCGCATGAGCGCGCGGGATTTCCTGAACGGGCTGCACCCGCAAGTCGGTGAGAAGCTAGGATGAGGACGTTCACATTGAACTTCGCCCTCCAGCGCCTTTGCGTGAAAATCAATTCTCACGCGAAGGCACTGGAGGGCTAAGCGGGGCGTACTCGATGACGACCGGGCAAAAGCGAGCAAGGAGAGTCGCGCACGAGGCGCATCGTGTGTCGCCCTCGCGTCGCGCGGCATTCGAGGTCTTGCGACGCGTCGAGGAAGAGTCGGCGTTCGCGTCCGTCTTGCTCGCGCACGTGACGAATGATCTGCGCGCAGACGACCGTGCCCTCTGCTACGAGCTGACGCTCGGCGTCCTGCGCTGGCAACTGTGGCTCGACCGCTTGATCGAGCACTATGCGGGACGCGACGCGGCGACGCTCGACGCGCCCGTGCGCTGCGCTCTGCGTCTCGGTCTGTACCAGTTGCGCTTCCTTACGCGCATCCCGCAGTCTGCGGCAGTGAACGAGTCGGTCAATCTCGCGCACGAACAGGGCTTGCGCTCGGCGGCGGGCTTCATCAACGCCGTCTTGCGCCGTGCGACGCGCGAGCCTGAGTTCGATCCCGCGTCGCAGGCTGAGAACGAACTCGAACGCATCTCGATTGCCGCGTCGCACCCGCCGTGGCTCATCGCACGCTGGGCGGCGGAGTTTGGCGCGACTGAGGCGGAACTGGTCGCGCACGCGAACAACCGCACGCCGCCCGTCGCGTTTCGCGTCAACACGTTGCGCGCGCAAGAGCGCGAGGTGATCGAGCGACTGCGCGCGGCGGGCGTTGAGGTTGAAGAGTCGAAGGTCGCGCCGGGCGCGTGGCGCGTCGTGGCTGGGACGGGCGGCGAGCGTCTGCGCTCGCTCGCGTCGGAAGGACTTATCTACACGCAGGACGAGGCATCGCAGTTGGTCGGGCACGTGGTCGGCGCGCGCGCAGGCGAACGTGTCCTAGACGTATGCGCCGCGCCGGGCAGCAAGGCGACGCAGATCGCGACGTTGACGCAGGGGCACGCGCTCGTCGTCGCGTGCGACATCTACGAGCACCGTTTGCGAACTATCGTCGAGGCGGCGCGGCGGCAGGGCATCGGAAATATTTTGACGGTCGCGCTCGACGCGGAATCTGCGACGCTCCCGTTCGCCGCAGGGTCTTTTGATCGCGTGCTCGTCGATGCGCCGTGCACAGGGACAGGGACGCTCAGGCACAACCCGGAAATCCGTTGGCGCATCACACCAGAGGATGTGGCGGAACTCTCGGCGCGGCAGCGAGTCATTCTGGCGAACGCCGCGCGCGCCGTCGCCCCCGGCGGGCGGCTCATCTATTCAACCTGCTCGCTCGAACGCGACGAGAACGAGTCGGTCGTCGCCTCGTTCCTCGCCGAGTATCCAGACTTTCGACAGGAGACGGCGGACGCGCCCGCAGAGTTATTGACCGCAGACGGCGCGGCGCGCACTTTCCCGCACCGCGACGACACGGATGGCTTCTTCGTCGCGGTTCT
>JAVXVR010000086.1:0-10416 GCA_032230165.1 Acidobacteriota bacterium
CAGATCAGATCTGTGTTGTTCTGTGTTCGTCTGTGGCAGCTTTTCTGTGTTGCTGTGGTGGCATGGGTCCGCGGCTGGAGCAGTGGCCATGAACAAGGAGATGATCATCTCCTCGACCGATCACGACTCGCGTGTCGCGATCCTCGAGGACGATCAGGTCGTCGAGATCTTCATCGAGCGCGAGAATCAGCGCGGCGTCGTCGGCAACATCTACAAGGGACGGGTCTCCAAGGTCCTCCCGGGGATGCAGTCGTCGTTCATCGACATCGGGCTCGAGCGCGACGCCTTTCTCTACGTCACAGACTTCTTCGACGAAGAAGAAGAGTTCGAGAAGATCGTCGTGGATCGCTCGAAGAGCGGCGACGCAGACGCGGCACGCGCCGCAGCGAACGAAAAGATCGAGCGGGCGCGCGTCGAGCGCGAGCGGCAGGTGGAGTCGGCGCACGAGCTGGCGCTGCCGACCATCGAAGGCGACGAAGAAGCCGCCCCGCTCGGTGCTTCCATGTCACCCGAAGCCCCAGCTTCGGCAGTCGCGAGCGCGGAAGCGTTCACGGCGGATGCCCCGCCGCCCGCCGAGGAATCGGAAGAGGGCGCGCGTCGCGGTCGGCGCAGGCGCGGCAAGCGTGGTCGCGACGAGCGCGAGCAGACGACTACCGGCGGCGCGCAAGCCCCGACGAGTTTCGTTGAAGACGTGCGCTCGCGTCTCGCCTCGCGCGAGGAGATCGATACGCCGTTCGTCGCGGGCAAGGACTCGTTCGAGCGTGTCGTGGACGAGGATGAAGCCCGTGCGCGCGATGAGGGCGAGGCGTTCAAGGACGCGCGCGTGCAGGAGCGCATCCTCCATCAGATTCGCGCCGCCGAGTTCGACATCGATCCGGCTGCGACGGCTGAGGTCGGCTCGCTCCTCTCTGCGGAGCGCGTCAAAGGCTCGACGGGTTTTGAGCGCGTCGCGGATGATGAAGAGGGCGCGGGCAGCGTGTCGTCGCGACAGACGCGCGGCGTCGGGCGCGCCGTCGCCGCCTCCGTCGCCTCGCTCTCGGAAGATTTACTCGACACGAGTTCGAACGCGACCGGCGCGGCGCGCTCGTTCGAGCGCGTGAGCGACGACGAGAAGGCTACAGAGGCTTTGCCCGAAGGCGACGCCGCGCGCGCGAGCAAGAAGCGCGGCGCATCGAAGAAGCCCGCGCGGGGCGCGGCGTCGAAGTCGCCCGCGCGGAAAACGTCTGACGCAGCCTCCGGCGCGTCGAAGCGCACAGCGGCGTCGAAGGGCACGGCGACGAAGTCTTCGGCGGGCAAGGCGGCGACGAAGAAAACGGCAAGCAAGGGTCGCGGCGCGACTTCAGCGAAGGCTGGCGAGGGCGCGGGCTTCGAAGACGCGGAGGCGAATGTTACGTCGCGCCCGGCGCGCGGCGAGTTCGCGCGGCGCGGCGGTCGTCGCCGTCGTCGCGGCGGCAAAGCGGCGGGCGAAGAGGAGGGCGCGGATCGCTCGAACGGTCAAGCCGAAACGTTGATCGAGGCGGAGGCGCCCGCGCAGATCGAAGCGGTTGCGGTGGAGGAAGCGCCCGCGCAGCCTAGAGAGGAACAGCCCAGAGAAGATCGGGCACGGCGACCTGAAGGCGGTCGCGATGGTCGCGATGGTCGCGGCGAAAGCCGTGAAGGTCGTAGCGAAAATCGTGAAGGTCGCGTCGAAGGACAGGGTCGCCCCGAGGGTCGCGTTGAAGGACGCGCTGACAGTCGCGGCGGCGGTCGCGGCGGGCGCGATCCGCGCGGCGGTCGCGGCGGGCGCGAAGGCACGGGTGGTCGCGACAACCGCGACAATCGCGAGGGACAAGCGCGCGAAGGGCAGGGTCGCGAGGGACAGGGTCGCGACAGTCGCGACAGTCGTGGGGGACGGCGCGGCGCGCCGACCATCAGCGACCTGCTGCGTGAGGGTCAAGAGATTCTCGTGCAGATCGCCAAAGAGCCGATCTCGCAGAAGGGCGCGCGCATCACTTCGCACATCGCGCTGCCCGGGCGTTATCTCGTCTATATGCCGACCATCGAGCACGTCGGCGTCTCGCGCAAGATCGAGTCTGACTCGGAGCGGCAGCGCCTGCGCAAGCTCATCGCGAACATCCGTCAGACCGAAGACGTGCCATCGGGCGGCTTCATCGTCCGCACGGCGGGCGTCGGCATCACGGAGGAGAATTTGCGCGACGACGCGCGCTATCTCGTGCGTGCGTGGCGCGACATACGCCGCAACGCCGAGAAGAAGAAAGCGCCCGCGCTGGCGCACAAAGACCTCGATCTCGTCCAGCGGATACTTCGCGATCAGCTCTCGGACGACTTCGCGGCGATCCGCGTCGATTCCGAGCAGGAGTATCAGGAGATCGTCGAGTTTGTGAACCGCATCCAGCCGCGACTCGTCAACCGCGTCAAGCTCTACACGCGCGAGGAGCCGATCCTCGAAGCCTTCGGCGTGCAGGCGGAGCTAGACAAAGCGATCAAGCCGCGCGTGTGGCTGCGTTCGGGCGGCTACCTCGTCATCAACCAGACCGAGGCTCTGGTCGCGATTGACGTGAACACGGGCAAGTTCGTCGGTCGCGGCGGCAACCGGCTCGAAGACACGATCACGAAGACGAACCTCGAAGCCGTGGACGAGATCGCGCGACAGATCAGACTGCGCGATCTAGGCGGCATCATCGTGCTCGACCTCATCGACATGGAGGACAGGCGCAACCGCAACCGCGTGATGGGCGCGCTCCAAGACGCTTTGCGCGACGACAAGTCGCCGACGAAGGTTCTCTCCATCAACGACTTCGGTCTCGTCATCATGACGCGCAAGCGCGTCAAGCAGTCGCTCGAGCGCACGCTCTGTAGTCCTTGCCCGTACTGCACGGGCGCGGGGCTCGTCAAATCGCCGCAGACGATCTGCTACGAGATTCTCGAAGAGGCGCGCAGCCTCTCGCGCGCGATGAAGGACGATGAGATCAAGCAGGCGACCTTGCGCGTGAACCCGGAGGTGGCGCGCGCGCTGCACTCGACCGAGCGCGACGTGCTTAAAGAGATCGAGGACTACATCGGCGCGGTCGATCTCACCGCTGACGCGCGCGTGCATCAGGAGCAGTTCGACTTCGCGTTGGTCTAAATCGAAACTCCGCGACGAGAGTTCTACGCGGCATCGGCGAATCGGGGTCTGAGTCCAAAGGATTCGACCCCGATTCGTCTTTCTCGCGGGTCGGCGTAAGCTACGTGAGTGACAAGGGGCAAGGAAATTCGTTACTCTTGTCGCTCGTTCAAACGCAGTCCGACATTTTAATGTTCACGAAACGAGGGAGCATGAGCGCGCCGGCGAGAAGATTCATGTGGAACGCTCTGACGGACGAAGAGCTGCTCGACATGCGGCTCTGCGACCTCCCCCTGCGCATCGAGGGCACTGTGCTCGCGGAGCGCGTCGAGCGCGTGTACGAAGAGCTTGAGAGCCGCGACCTACGCGTGCGCCCGCACGTGTGGCTCGGCGAGGAGTGGTTCTGCCCGGACGGCGTGCCCGGCTTCGCCATCCCCTTCTATCTGGCGCACCCGCGCCTGATGAAGCTGGAACGACGCCAGATGCTCGAAGTCGAGGGTGGGACGGAGCGCGAGTGCCTGCGCATCATGCGGCACGAATCGGGGCACGCCGTCTCGAACGCCTTCCGTCTCCACCGACGCAGGCGTTGGCGCGAGTTGTTCGGCTCTTTCCGCGAACGCTACCCGCAGTTTTACAAACCCGATCCATCGAGCCGCGACTACGTGCTCCACCTGAAAGCGTGGTACGCGCAGGCACACCCGGCGGAAGACTTCGCCGAGACCTTTGCTGTCTGGCTGCAACCCGGCTCGCGCTGGCGCAGGCGATATCAGGACTGGGGCGCGCTAACGAAACTCAAGTACGTCGCGCAGCTCATGGCGGAGCTATCGGGCGAGACGCCGCCAAACCGTCGGCGCGACACGATCGAGCCTTTGTCGAAACTGACGAAGACTCTGCGCCAGCACTACGAGCACAAGCGCAGCCGCTACCTGTTCGCGGGCACGCAAGTGTACGACCGCGACCTGCACCGCGTCTTCTACCCGAACCACGGCAACGAGAAATTCCCGACCGCCGTGCAGTTCCTCCGCTCGTCGCAGCGCGAGTTGTCGCAGTCGGTCGCAGAGGTAACGGGCGTCCACACCTACGCGGTCGATCAGGTGTTGGAGAACGTCATCGCGCGCTGCAAGGAGCTGCGCCTGCGCGTGCGCCCGCCACGCGAGACTGGCAAGCGCAAGGTCTCGATCATGTTGACGGCGCAGACGATGAAAGGCGTCTATGCGGGCTATCACCGCATCCCTCTATGAGCGAGAGCAAGATCACGGAGAGCGAGTTCAAGCTCAACAAGCCGCTGCGCATCGCCGTCCTCGTGCATCACGAGCTGGTGCCGCCCGACGTGCCGCCGGACGACACCGACCCCGACAAAGAGCTGCGTAAGACCGAGGACGATGTCGTCTTCACTTTGCGCGGGATGGGTCACGAGGTCGAGCCTATCGGCATCTCGAACGATCTCGGCATCATTGACGTGGCGATTCAGGACAAGCGACCGCACGTCGCGTTTAACTTGCTCGAAGAGTTCGACGGCTACCCGCTCTTCGATCAGCACGTCGTCAGTTATTTAGAACTCCGCAAGCTCCCCTACACCGGCTGCAACCCTCTGGGCTTAACCCTCACGCACGACAAAGCGCTCACGAAAAAGATTCTCCACTACCACGGCATAGACGTGCCGCGCTTCGCCGTCTTCCCTGTGGGCTTGAAGGTCAAGCGACCCGCGCGGCTCGACTTCCCCCTGCTCGTCAAGTCGCTCGTCGAGGAAGGCTCGCGCGGCATCTCGCAGGCGTCGCTCGTCGAGACGGACGAGAAACTCTCCGAGCGCGTCGAGTTCATCCACCGCACGACGGGCAAGCACGCCATCGCCGAGCAGTTCATCGACGGCAAAGAGATTTATGTCAGCGTCATCGGCAACCGGAACTTGCAGACCTACACGCCGTGGGAGCTGGACATGGCGAACTGGCGCGAGGACATGCCGAAGATCGCCACGTCGAACGTCAAGTGGAACATCGCCTATCAGGAGAAGATCGGCGTCGTCACCAAGCCCGCCGTGCTCTCGGACGAGAAGGAGCGCAACGACGAGCTGCTGCAAAAACTACAACGACTCTCGAAACGCATCTACCGCATCCTCGATCTCTCCGGCTACGCGCGGCTCGACTACCGCATCACCCCCGACGGGCGCATGTATCTGCTTGAAGCCAACCCCAACCCGCAGATCGCGCGCGGCGAAGACTTCGCCGACTCCGCCGCACACTGCGGCGTCTCTTACGAGCGACTCCTGCAAAAGATCGTCACGCTCGCTTTGCGCTACAACCCGATGGGCTGAGCCAACGATCAATGGACAAGCGAAAAGGCGCGCTGACGTTTCTCTTTGCCGCGACACTCTTCGTCAGCGCGGCGCTTCTGTTCTGGGTCGAGCCGATGGTGGCGAAGATGCTCTTGCCCTTCCTGGGCGGCACGCCCGCCGTCTGGAACACCTGCCTGCTCTTCTTCCAGATGATGCTGCTCGCCGCTTACGCCTACGCGCTCTTCGCCTCGCGTCTTCTCTCGCTGCGACAACAAATCTTCGCGCAGCTCGCGCTCCTCGTCGTCGCCGCCGTCAGTTTTCCGATCTCGATCTCAGCCTCAACCGCCGCCAGTGTTCCGCGCGAAGGCAATCCGGCATTCTGGCTCTTGGGTCGTCTGTTCCTCGTCGTCGGACTTCCCTTCTTCGCCGTCTCGACCTTGAGTCCCCTGCTCCAACGCTGGTTCGCCGCGACGCGCCACGCCGCCGCGCGCGATCCTTATTTTCTCTACGCCGCGAGCAACGCCGGAAGCCTCTGCGCGCTCGTCGGCTACCCGCTCATCATCGAACCGGCGTTGACGCTTCGACGGCAGAGCCACGTCTGGTCGTTCGCTTACGCGGCGCTCATCCTACTCGTCGCGCTCTGCGCCGCCGCGCTCTGGCGCGCGACTTCGCGGAGCCACGAGGCGGCGCATGTTGATAACGCGACGCATAAGCATAAGAATGAGACGGACGAGGACGAAGACGAAGCGCGACGTTTGGAGGCGCGCGACGAGACGGAGCAGTTGACGTGGCGGCGACGCGCGCGTTGGGTCTTGCTCGCGTTCGTGCCGTCGAGTCTGATGCTCGGCGTGACGACTTACATTTCGACCGACATCGCCTCGCTCCCGCTGCTCTGGGTCGTCCCGCTCTCGCTCTACCTCGTCACGCTCATCATCGCCTTCGCGCGCCGAAGGACTGCGCGCCGACGCCGCGTCGAATTCATCCTGCCCGGCGTCGCGCTCGTCTTCACGCTCGCTTATCTTTCCGGCGCGAACCAGCCCGTGTGGTTCCTCATCGCGCTGCACCTCTTGTTCTTCTTCGTCGCCGCGCTGATGTGCCACGGGCGACTCGCCGACGACAGACCCGCGACCACACACCTCGCAGAGTTTTATCTGTGGCTCTCTGCGGGCGGCGCGCTCGGCGGACTCTTCAACGCCCTCGTCGCGCCTCTCGCATTCAACCACGTCGTCGAGTACCCGCTCGCCGTCGTCGCCGCCTGCGCGCTCATCCCGCGCCGGACGACCGACGCGACGGACACGCCCCGCGCACACTGGCTCGACCCCGGTTATGCCGCGACCCTCGGCGCGCTCACATTCGCTTTCGCCCTCGTCGCCTCCCGCGTCAACTGGGAGACGAACGAGCGGCTCGCCCTCGTCGTCGGCGTGCCGCTCATCCTCGCGTACCTGCTGCGCCGCCGTCCCCTGCGCTTCGCGCTCGCGCTGGGCGCGATCATGATCGGCGGCGCGTTCTACCACTCGCTCGACACACAAACGCTCTTAACCTCGCGCAACTTTTACGGCACGCTCCGGGTCACACAAGACGCGGGCAGCGATCTCCACTGGCTCTACCACGGCACGACCATCCACGGTCGGCAATCAACCGTACTTAGCAAACAGTGCGAGCCGCTCTCTTACTATCACCGTACGGGTCCGCTCGGCTCAGTCTTCGACGCTTACCAGCAACGCCCCGCATCGCCGAACGTTGCCATCGTCGGTCTCGGCACGGGCGCGACCGCCGCCTACGCCCGTGCTGGCGAGCGTTGGACGTTCTACGAGATCAACCCGGCGGTCTTACAGATCGCAGAGACGCCCGACTACTTCACCTATCTCTCTTACTGCGCGCGCGACGTGCCCTTGACGGTCGTGCTCGGCGACGCGCGTCTCAGGCTCGCCGACGCGCCCGCGAACTCTTACGGTCTGATCGTCCTCGACGCCTTCAGCTCCGACGCGATTCCCCTACACCTCATGACGCAAGAGGCGCTCGATCTCTATCTCTCGAAGCTCGCGCCGGGCGGCGTCGTCCTCTTCCACGTCTCGAATCGCAGCCTCGACTTGCATCCGGTCGTCGCAGACCTCGCGCGCAGCCGCTCGCTCGTCTGTCTCGCCTCGAACGACGACACGCACAACCCCGACAAAGAGCCTTCACAGTGGATCGCCGTCGCGCGCAACGACGGCGATCTTGCCGCGCTCGCGAAAGACTCGCGATGGATTCCGCTCGAAGGTGATGTGTCGCGCCGCGTCTGGACGGACGACTACTCGAACATCGTCAGCGTCTTCAAGTGGCGCTAAGTTTCTCTTGGCGACTTCGCGCCTTTGCATGA
The DNA here is from genome assembly GCA_032230165.1 of Acidobacteriota bacterium. Taxonomy (GTDB): domain Bacteria; phylum Acidobacteriota; class Blastocatellia; order Pyrinomonadales; family Pyrinomonadaceae; genus JAIVGV01. Next base: position 7,738 of record JAVXVR010000086.1, read on the forward strand.
AACCTATCCTCACGCAAAGGCGCGAAGTCACCAAGGTAGAAGAGTGCGAATGTTCTGACGTACAATCCTGATTCTTTTTGCGCGATGACGAATCAACCGAGCGTGAGCCAAAGTTGGAGCAGGCGAAAGCGTGTCGCCGTCAAGCTGTCGCTTGTCTTGGCGAGCCTCTTCGTCGGACTCCTCGTCGCCGAAGGTGCGCTGCGCGCCGCCGGCTATACCTTCCCCACCTTCTACACGACCGACGATGCGCGTGGCTACGCACTCAAGCCCGGAATGCGTGGCTGGTATCGCAAGGAGGGCGAAGCTTACATCCGTATCAACTCGGACGGCTTGCGCGACCACGAGCACGCGAAGGCGAAGCCGCCGAACACTTTCCGCATCGCCCTACTTGGCGACTCCTACGCCGAAGCTTTGCAAGTGCCTCTGGAGTCTGCCTTCTGGCACGTCCTTGAAGGACGGCTTCGCGCGTGCCCCGCGCTCGCCGGGCGCGATGTTGAGGTGATCAACTTCGGTGTCTCCGGCTACGGCACGGCGCAGGAGTTGATCACTTTGCGCGAAAAGGTCTGGGACTACTCGCCCGACCTCGTCCTGCTCGCCGTCACGACGAACAACGACATCACCGACAACTCGCGCGCGCTCAAAAAAACCGACGAAGTTCCCTACTTCACGCTGCGCGACAACCAACTCACGCTCGACGATTCGTTTCGCACGACGCGCGCCTTCCGCCTGCGCTCCTCCGCGCTCTCGCGTCTCGGCGCATGGATCAGAGATTCGTCGCGCGTCGTTCAGGCGCTTCATCAAACACAGTACGCGCTCAAAAATTACCTTGCGCGTCGCCGCGCGCAGAGCCCGCAACCGCCGGCGCAAAACACCGCGACCGCTCAGCCGCCGCCACCAAGCGATTCGCCCGCGACAGCCAACGACATCGCCGCGCGCGTTGATGAACTCGGCGCTGATAATTTGATCTATCGCGAGCCGCTCGACGCCGCATGGCAGGACGCCTGGCGCGTGACCGAAGCTTTGATCGCGCAGATGCGCGACGAGGTTCGGCAGCACGGCGCGCGATTCTTCGTCGTGACCTTGAGCAACGGCGTGCAGGTACATCCTGAGCCTGCGGCGCGCGAGGCGTTCATGCGGCGCGTCGGCGCAACCGATTTGTTCTACCCGGACAAACGTATCGAGTCGTTTTGCGCGCGCGCGGGTGTTGACTCGTTCGCGCTCGCGCCGGAGCTACAACTTTACGCGGAGCGCAATAAAGTTTTCCTGCACGGCTTTGGAGGCGATCTCGGTAACGGTCACTGGAACGCCGAAGGTCACCACGTCGCGGGCGAGTTGCTCGCGCAGATACTTTGCGACAGGCTCACGGAGGGAACGATGAAGTAGGAACGATGAACGATAAAGTGAAAGCGATCTGTCTTTCGTTCATCGTTCATCGTTCTGACTTCATCGTTTCTTCCCTGTCGGGTGGACACGCGCGCGGGCGGGCTGGCAAACTAGCACGTTCGCGTCTGCGTCAGTTTCCCGATGTACATCCTCGGCATCTCCGCTTACTACCACGACTCCGCCGCCTGCCTCGTGCGCGACGGCGAGGTGATCTGCGCCGCACAGGAAGAACGCTTCACGCGACGCAAGCACGATCAGGATTTCCCCACAAACGCCGTCGAGTTCTGTTTGCAGCACGCAGGCATCAAAGGAAGCGATCTCGATGCGGTCGCCTTCTACGATAAACCGCTGCTCAAGTTCGAGCGCCTGCTCGAAACTTACATAGACTACGCGCCGCGCGGCTTCCGTTCTTTCCTGATGGCGATGCCCGTCTGGATCAAAGAGAAGCTCTGGATACGCGAGCAGATCGCCGAGCGTTGCGAGGGCTACAAGGGCAAGGTGCTGTTTACCGAACACCACGAGTCGCACGCCGCAAGCGCCTTCTTCCCCTCGCCCTTCGAGTCGGCGGCGGTCTTGACGATGGACGGCGTCGGCGAGTGGGCGACATCGAGTTACGGCTACGGTCGCGGAAACGAACTCCACCTCTTGAAAGAGCTACACTTCCCGCACTCGCTCGGTCTGCTTTATTCCGCGTTCACTTACTACACGGGTTTCAAGGTCAACTCCGGCGAGTACAAGGTGATGGGGCTTGCGCCCTACGGCGAGCCGCGCTACGTCCGGCAGATTCTCGACGAACTCGTCGATCTGCGCGAGGACGGCAGCCTTCGTCTCAATATGAAGTATTTCAACTTCGCCGAAGGTCTGACGATGACGAGCGACAAGTTCGACACCCTCTTTGGCGGTCGCCCGCGCAAACCGGAAAGCGCACTCACGCAGCGCGAGATGGACTTGGCGCGCTCCGTGCAAGATGTGACCGAAGAGGCGATGCTGCGCATGGCGAGCCATGCGCACAAAGAGACGGGCGAGAAGAATTTGTGTCTCGCGGGCGGCGTCGCGCTCAACTGCGTCGGCAACGGTCGCATCCTTCGCGAGTCTCCGTTTGAGAACGTCTGGATTCAACCGGCGGCGGGCGACGCGGGCGGCTCACTCGGCGCGGCGCTCTCGGTCTGGTATCAGTACTACGGCAACACGCGTGACGTTGAGCAGGTTCGCGGGCGTCACGCCGACGGGATGCGCGGCTCTTACCTCGGACCTGAATTTTCAAGTGAGGAGATTCGCACGTTTCTTGATTCGGTC
>JAVXVR010000106.1:0-4582 GCA_032230165.1 Acidobacteriota bacterium
CTGAAGTCAAACGCCATTCGACTCCAGACTCTAGACTCGCGACTCCAGACTTACGCAGGAGCGTCGAATGTCGAACTCTCTCTTTCTCTCCCTGATCATCCCGGCGTACAACGAGGCGGCTCGCCTCGGCACGTCGCTCGCCGTCATCTTCGACTACCTCAACGCGCAGGTTTACGAGAGCGAAGTCGTCGTCGTTGACGACGGCTCGACGGACGCGACGGCGCGCGTCGCCCAAGAAAGTTTCGCGTCGGCGGGTCGGGTCGGGGCGCGCCTCATCGGCGGCGAGGCGAATCGCGGCAAGGGCTACGTCGTCCGCAAAGGGCTCGTCGCCGCGCGCGGGCGCGTCGCGCTCTTTTCCGACGCAGACCTCTCGACGCCGATCACGGAGACGCCGAAACTCGTGGGTCCGATCCGCTCCGGCGAGTGCGACATTGCCTTCGGCTCTCGCGCGCTTGACCGCACACTCATCGGCACGCATCAGCCCTGGCGGCGCGAGCAGAGCGGTCGCGTCTTCAACCTCGCCGTGCGCCTCGCCACGCGCCTACCGTTCCAAGACACACAGTGCGGCTTCAAAGCTTTCCGCATGGACGTGTGTCGCCCTGTTGTCGAGGCGGGACGCATTGATCGCTTCGGCTTCGACGTGGAGCTGCTCTACGTGGCGCACGCGGCATCTTTGCGCCTGCGCGAAGTGCCCGTGCGCTGGAACGACGTGGCGGGCAGCAAGGTGACGCTGCGCACAGGCTTCGACGGATTTTTAGAGCTGCGCGAGCTGAGGCGACAGGCGAAGGCGGGCATCTACGATGAAGCGATCCGGCGCGCACGCGCGCTCGCCTCCGCGCCCGGCGCGCGTGCGCCCATCCCTCTGCGCGCGGACGAGCCTGTCGAGAGCGATGTCTCACCCGAACTCGCCGACAGCGCGCGCAGAATCTGAGCGGGCGCGATTGATCACGAAAAATTAAAACTCGCTTAACCCACCTGTAGCATCGCCGCATTAGTGTGCTCTCGCGGTCTCGCCAGGGCGAGACAGAAGCGAGGGGGAACTGGAAAGGGATCGCGTGGGGAAAGGTTATGATCACGCGATCCCTCTTTTTTTTGTGCGGTGAAACTTTCACGCGGCGAAACGTTCGTCACGACGGTGGACGAGTTGGGGAGAAGCGTGTGGGGGTGAGACGTGCGTGGGCGGGGCGCGTGACTGTCGCGCGGGGAGAGATTCGCCAATATGGAATCAGGCGGCGCGCTGGCGGCGGGTGCGACCGACGATCATGCGAACGACGCCGGCGTGGATCGTCCAACTGTGTCCGTCGCGCTCGCGCTCGACGACGACGTGCGTCGGGTTAGTCGTGGAAACGCCGCGCACAAACACTTCGGACGTGCCGTCGGAAAAGCTACGACCGACGAGATCGGCGTTGGGCGATGCCCTGCGGGGCTTTGCGCCCGGCGCTACGGCGACGATGGCGACAGGCTTCTCAAAGCCTTGGAGCGTTAGTTGTCTGTCTTCGCGCGGCTTCATGTCTCTCGACCTCCCGGTGCGGAAAGATGACCAACCTGCGATGCGTGGGCGCTCGTAAGCTGCGCGCGGCTCGGTTTCAACAGAGCGTGGCAGCCGCGTTACCCTCTACTAAGATGTACGCTCGGAGTGTGACGTTTGCATGAACAAAATGATGAGACAGTATTAAATTTTTACGCGGCGGCGGTCTCCGAAGTTGAAAAGTTGGAGCAGCGCGCGCTTTCGTTTATATTCGGACGGCGCAAGCGAGCCGCCCAAGCCGCCACGCGCGTGCGTGCGGGGTCACACGCGAGAACGAGATGAATATGGCACGCCTCAACGTCAACATCGATCACGTCGCGACCGTCAGGCAGGCGCGGCGCGCGCCGGAGCCGAGTGTGGTCGCGGCGGCGCTTCTGTGCGAGCAGGCGGGCGCGGACGGCATCACCGTCCACTTGAGAGCCGACCGCCGCCACATACAGGACGAAGACCTGCGGGTGCTGCGCCGCGCCGTGACGACTTATCTGAACGTCGAGATGAGCGTCGGCGAGGAGATGATCGGGATCGCTCTGGACGCGCGCCCCGACGCCGTCACGCTCGTCCCCGAAAGCCCGAACGAGATCACGACCGAGGGCGGACTTGAAGTGCGCGCGAACTTCGACGCCGTGCGCACGGCGATCGCGAGATTGCGCGCGGGCGACCTGTTCGCGAGCATCTTCATAGACCCGGACGCCGCACAGGTCGAGGCATCGCGCGACGCGGGCGCGCAGCAGATCGAACTCTGCACGGCTCTCTACGCGGAAGCCACGCTCGGCGCGCGCGCGATTCATGGCGAGGGCGCGGAGCGCGCGGCGGCGGAACTGAGCCGCCTGCGCGAGGCGGCGGAGCACGCGGCGCGCATCGGCTTGAAGGTCGCCGCCGGTCACGGGCTCACCTATCGCAACGTTGGCGCGGTCGCGCGCATCAGTGAGATCGAAGAGTTCAACATCGGTCACAACATCATCGCGCGCGCGGTGCTTACCGGATTAGACTCGGCGGTGCGCGAGATGCGCGAGGCGATCAGGCGCGGGCGCTCTGAGTAAAGAGACCTGCGCGGCGATGAATGAACGCGCCGCGCGCAAAAAAACGCCGGGGAAGCGAACGCCGCGAAGAAGAGAGACTCCCGATCCGCCCTCCTACGCTTGCGCGCCTCCCCGGCGCTGCCTCGGCAACTGCTAAAAGCAGCGACCGAATCTCATAGAGCACTCAGCATTCAGCCATCAGCAGTCAGCAAATCAAACGTTCGTTTGGCTGATGGCTGAATGCTGATAGCTGGGTGCTACTGTCAACTCGCAATCAGCTCCTGCTGAAATTTCGGCGGCGCATAGCCCATGTGCTTGTACGCAGCACGGGTGAGGACACGACCGCGCGGCGTGCGGTTCAAAAAGCCGATCTGGATCAGGTACGGCTCGATGATCTCCTCGATGGACTCGCGTTCCTCGCTGATCGAGGCGGCGATGGTGCCGACGCCGACGGGTCCGCCGTCGAACTTCTCGATGATCGTCGTCAGTATCTTGCGATCAACTTCGTCCAAGCCGAACTTATCAACCTCCATCTCGTCGAGCGCGCGCCGCGCCACAGCCTGCGTGATGCGCCCGTCGCCGATGACCTCGGCGAAGTCGCGCACGCGCCGCAAGAGACGGTTCGCGATGCGCGGTGTGCCACGCGCCCGTCGCGCAAGCTCGCGCGCGCCCGTCGCCTCGATCTCGACGTTTAAGATTTCTGCCGAGCGGTGGACGATGATTTCGAGGTCTTTCTGCGCGTAGAAGTCGAGATGGAAGACGATGCCGAAGCGACCGCGCAGAGGCGCGGTGATCAATCCCGCTCTGGTCGTCGCGCCGACCAGAGTGAACTTCGGCAGGTCTAACTTTATAGAGCGCGCGGCTGTGCCTTGCCCGATCATGAGATCGAGCTGGTAGTCCTCCATCGCGGGGTAGAGGACTTCCTCGATCTGCGGCTTGAGGCGATGAATCTCGTCTATGAAGAGGACTTCGCCCTCTTGCAGGTTCGTCAGGATCGCCGCGAGGTCGCCGCCGCGCTCGATTGCCGGTGCGCTCACGCTTTTCAGCGGCGCGTTCATCTCCTGCGCGATGATCTGCGAGAGCGTGGTCTTGCCTAAACCGGGCGGTCCGAAGAAGAGCACGTGATCTAACGCCTCGCGTCTCCCTTGCGCCGCGCGCAGGAAGATGTTGAGGTTCGTCGTGATCTTCGTCTGCCCGATGTACTCGCCGAGCGTGTGTGGGCGCAAAGAAAGGTCAGCCTGCTTATCCTCCGGCGTCGCCTCGCCCGCGACCATCGCGCGCGCCTCTTCGCCCGCCTCCAACGTGACCGTCTGTGACATCGAATCCGACCCCCTTGAAACCCTGCTTGCCGCTTCGAGCGTGAGACGGATTATACCCTACTTGAATCATCGTTGCAAGCATGAAACGCTAAGAAAGTGAGAATAGTTGAGAAAAAACGTGAATTTTGAGCCTGCTCGCGCGGACTTACTTACGAGCGGGCGATTGTGGAGTGATCTTCCGTGGTGAGCTGGAGGCGCGTCATCGAGCGTTCGAGTTCGGCGCGGGCGCGCTCGAAGTCCTCCACAGTGCCGCTAAACGAGTTGAGAGTTTTTTCGGCGTGCTCGCGTGCGAGACGCGCGCGGGCGGCGTCGATCTCTTCGGGACGCTCGGCGACATCGGCGAGGACGGCGACGCGGTCGTCTCTCACTTCGACGAAGCCGCCGGAGACGTGCAGGCGTTTCGTCGTCGCGCCCTGCGCGTAGGCGAGAACGCCCGTCTGGAGCTGCGAGATGATGGGCGTGTGACCGGGCAGGATGCCGAGTTCGCCGCCCAAGCCCGGCACGGTCACCGAATCAACCGTCTCCGAGAGGAGGTTGCGTTCGGGCGTGATGATGTCGAGTCGTAGAGGCATAACTCAAGTGACAAGTGACAAGTGACAAGTGACAAGTAAGAGCAAGCCGAATTTGCTTGTCACCTGTCACTTGTCACTTGTCACTGGCTTGCTATCTCCTGCGCTTTCTTCCGCACGTCTTCAATCGTGCCCTGGAGGAAGAAG
>JAVXVR010000119.1:0-10487 GCA_032230165.1 Acidobacteriota bacterium
CGAAAGGGTTGCGCGCCTGAATGGACTTGTGGCGGATGAAGCCGAAGACGTTGCCGTGGAGATCGTTCGAGCCCGACTTGGTGACGACGTTGACGACGCCGCCCGCCGTGCGCCCGAACTCCGGCGCGTAGGAGTTCGTCACGACCTGAAACTCCTGCACGGCTTCCTGCGAGACGGTCGAGCGCGCGGCGTTCACCGAATTGTCCGTGTTGTCTGCGCCGTCAACCTGCACGAGGTTCGAGCGACCGCGTTGACCGCCGAAGTTCAACCCGGAAGTCGGCGCGGGACCAATCGGGCGACCGTTGTCGCGCGTGACGGTCGAAGTCGTCAAGGCGAAGTTGATGTAGTTGCGCTCGTTGATCGGCAAATTCTCGATGCGCTGCTGATCGACCGTGGTCGCGACCGCCGTGCGCGAGGTCTCGACGACATCGGTCGTCGCGCCCGACACGGTCACGGTCTCGCTCAGTTGACCAGCCGCCAGAGGGATGTCGAGGTCGGCGCGCTGCCCGACGGTGATCGTCACCGTGGGGATGTTCGCCTTCGAAAAGTTCGCCGCCTGCGCGGTCACTTCGTAGTCGCCCGGTGGCAGGTTGACGATCTTGTAGAAGCCCTCGTCGTTCGAGGTCGCGGTGCGCTCCAGACTCGTCGCCTTGTTGCGCGCCGTCACGCTGGCTCCGGAGACAACCGCGCCCTGCGCGTCGCGCACGTAGCCTTGCAGGTCGGCGGCGTTCGACTGCGATTGCGCGAAAGCCGCGCCGACGCTTACCAGGGCGAGCGCTAAAACGACGAGCACGCGGGACAGGGTCGGACGCAGCCGACGTGTGAGCTTACGCATCTTCATCTTCTCCTCAAGATCGAAAATTAAGACCTGACGGTCGAGAGCGGGAAACTTCTGTGTAGTACGATGGCGGCGCGCGGCGCGTTTCGGGAGCGTGAAAGTCGCGCGCGTGTGCAGGCGGGCGGGTCGCGCCTGTCGCCGCTCTCGGCGCGACGCCTCAAAGGGCGGCGCAACCGAGCAACGCGCCGCCTTTGTACCTCAAAACCTCAACGACAAGCAAGACTTAAAACGACGCCGCGCCGCGCCGCCCGCGCGTCGCACGCGCAAGCCCCCGCCTGAAGCGCGCGCTCGCGCCGAGCGCGGCGACGCCCAACTCGACGAGCGCGCCCGGTGCGAACGCCGCGCGACGCAGGTGTGAGCAGACGCGCAGGCGCGCGCCGAAACGCTCGCGGTAGAGTGCGCGGTAGTCGTCGGCGAGCGCGACGAACGAATCAGCGGACGAGCCATCCGCACGCAGGCGCGAGAGGTTACGCGCGATGACGGAAGCCGCCAACTCGCCGCTCTCCAGAGCCATCAGCATCCCGCTCCCCGTGAACGGATCAATAAACGATGCGGCGTCGCCCACCGCCAAGAGCCCCTGTGCGGGGACGAGCCGGAATCTGCCGAAGCCTTCGAGCGCAACCGCCAGCCACGGCGATGAGACGCGCGCGTCACGCAGAGTCTCCGCCGCCCGGCGGTTCGAGCAGACGACTTCGCGCATCACGCGCCCCGCGTCGCCATCCCTCGCACGCACGTCGGCAGACGAGACGATGAAACACAAATTACTCAGCCCGCGCTCGACGCTGCTCAAGCCCCCATAGCCGCCACGGTAAAAATAAATCTCGCACGCGCTCTCCGCCAAGCGCGCCCCTTCCAGATGCGCCTTGAACGCAACCAACTGCCGACGCCTCTCGACGCTCGCGCCGCCGTCGCTGCTCGTGCCGCTACTCTTACGCGCGCCTTCATCATCCTTTTCGTCGCGCGTCTCATCCAGCTTCACGCCGCGCGACTCGCGCTCAACCTTGCGCGCCAGTGCGCGCGTGCGTCCCGTCGCATCAATCGTGACCGCCGCCGTGAACAACTGCTCCGCGCCGCCCGTCTGCACGCGCACGCCACGGACGCGCGCGCCGTCGCTTGCGACCGTTGCGTGTGCATCTTCCAACACGGTCGCGCCTACGTCGCGCGCACGCCTAAGCAATCGCGCGTCCATCTCCGCGCGGCTCAAGCCCAGAGCGCGCGTCGCACCAGTTCCTCGCCCGAACCACGCGGACGGTACGGAGACAGCGCGCCCGCTCTGTGCGTAAAAAACCGTCTCGCGCAAATCCGCGCCGCCCGCGCTTGTCATCGACTCGGCAACGCCCAGCCGCGCGAAATGCTCGACACACTCCGGCGAGATGAACTCACCGCACAGCTTCTCGCGCGGAAACTTCTTCTGCTCGACAAGAGCGACGCGCGCCCCCTCGCACGCAAGACGGATCGCCGCGCTCGCGCCCGCCGGACCCGCGCCCACGACGATCACGTCGAAATTTTCGTCGGCGAGTTTTTCGATCTGCTTGCTCATCAACTCAAACTTTCGCGCCGCTTAGGACGAGCCGAAACGGGAAGCGTCGCCGGACTTCGATCTCTTTCAGTCCTGCTTGTCCGGCTAACGCACGCAGCTCGCCGGGTCGAAAGCTGCGGCGGATCGAGAGCGCGCCGTCTTCGCGTATGAGCCGGTTGTGGAGGAAAACTTTGCCGACCGTTGTGTACAAAAAATAGGCGAGCGCGTGGCGGTGCAGGTCTATGACGAAGACGCGCCGCCGCGCAACGCGTGCCATCTCGCTGAGGACGGCGACGACGCCATCGTCCTTGAAGTGGTGCATAAAGAGAGAGCAGGCGGCGTAGTCGAAACTATCGTCCGCGAACGGCAGACGCGTCGCGTCGCCGCGCACCGCCGCGATTTCGGGAAACTGTCGCGACTCTTCGATGATCGCACGCGACGCGCGTGCATCGAGTTCCAGCCCCGTGAGCCGCGCGCGTAAGTTTCTGCGTCGCGCTTCGGCAGCAGCCACGCGCAGCAGGTAGCCTGAGCCCGCGCCCACGTCGAGCAGCGAAAAACTTTTCAACCCGGCGCGCGCAATTTCGGGAAAGAGCGAGCGACGGAGCGCGCTTGCGTCGCCGAGCCACTCGTTGATAAGTCGCAGCTCGACGAGACAGCCCTCGTACTCGCGCGCCGTGTAGTCGCCAATGTCGAGATGCTCAAGCTCGTAGCTGCGCTGATCGAACATAAGTTCAAGGTTCAAAGTTTAAAGTTCAAAGTTCAAGTCCAGGTGCGCGTAAACTTTCAACCTTGAACTTTGAACTTTAAACTTTAAACTTTCTCGACGACGAGCGCGCTGTTCTTCGAGCCGAAGCCGATGCAGTTGCAGAGCGCGACACGCACTTCACGTTCGCGCGCGTGATTCGGCGTGTAGTCGAGGTCGCAGGCGGGGTCGGGCTCGTCGAGGTTGATCGTGGGGGGGATGACGTTGGTCGTGATGGCGCAGAGCGCGGCGGCGAGTCCAGCCGCGCCGCTTGCTCCCTGCGGGTGTCCGACTTGCGACTTCGTGCCGGACATAGGGATACGCCGCGCGTCGGAGCCTAACGCGAGCTTCAAGGCTTGCGTCTCGATGCGGTCGTTCAGCAGTGTGGACGTGCCGTGGAGGTTGACGTAGTCCACTTCGCCCGCCGTGCGTCCCGCGTCTTCGAGCGCGAGGCGCATGGCGCGCGCGGGCTCTTCGCCGTTCTCTTCGAGGCGGACGCGGTGGTAGGCGTCGCACGTCGCGCCGTAGCCGGTGATCTCTGCGTAGATTTTCGCGCCGCGCGCGCGCGCGCGCTCGAACTCTTCGAGGACATAGACCCATGCGCCCTCGCCGAGCACGATGCCAGAACGGTCGCGCGAAAACGGGCGCGAGGCGCGCTCTGGATCGTCGTTCCACTCGTTCGTGAGCACAGTCATTAAATTGAATCCGGCGAGGATGCCGGGCGCAATCGGCGCGTCCGCCCCGCCCGCAAGCATTGCGTCCTGACGACCGAGCGCGATGTGTTGGGCGGCGTAGGCGATGGCGTCGGTTGAAGAGGTGCAGCCCGTCGAGACGATGTGCGAGAGACCGCGCAGACCGAACGCCATCGAGAGTTCCGAGGAGAGTCCGCCGTGTGTGGAGGCTGGGATCGTATAGACGCTGGCGCGCGTCTGCTCGCCCGTGAAGTAGTAGCTGTACTGCTTTTCCGTGAAGGCAAGACCGCCGCCGCCCGTGCCGAGGACGACGCCGAAGGCGCGACGTTCTTCGAGCGAAAAATCTGACGGCTGGAGTCCGGCGTCGTCGAGCGCCTCGCGCGCAGAGGCGAGAGCTAAGGGTACGGTGCGCGCGACGTGGCGGCGATCTTTCGGACTAAGCTCTGCCTCCCAATCGAAGCCGCGCACTTCGGCGGCGATCTTCACGGGCGCGTCCGTCACGTCAAAGCTCTCGATGCGCCGCACGCCGCTCTCGCCGCGCCGTAGGGCAGACCAGAAAGCCTCGCGCCCCAACCCGATGGGCGTCACGCACCCCAGCCCCGTGATGACAACACGGCGTGGCTGCCTCAAACCTTTGAGCATGATCTTTCGCGACCTTTCAAACGATTCGTGCGGGCGGAAGTAAGGACGGGAGACGGGTCAAAGGATAACACCTTCAGGCGGCGCGAGGCTATGGCAAGACGGCTCAGCAGCCGGATGCGGATCGGAAAGTCGTGTGTGCGCGCGAAAAAGCGAAGCGGCGGCTCGCCGTTCTCCTGACGAACCACCGCTTTGCTTGGAAGGAAATCTTGAGCCGCCTAGCGCGCGCTCACTTCGAGCGGATCACCCGTCTGGTGATCCTTGATCTGAAAACGTAGAAAGCTGTGGACGGCTGCGCGCGCTTCCCTGTTGCGCGTCGAGATGCGAACGCGCGCGCCGTCTTGCGTTTCTTCGTACCTGTAAGCGATCTCCGCCTTCAACTTTTGCATGACGGCGACGCCGGGCGGCACTTGATCGTGGACGAACATCGGCGTGTCGAAATTCCCTGCGGCGAACATCTCAGCAATGTGCGCGAAGTGCATCCTGATCTGATCGCGACTCGACGCATCTTTGGGGTCGTTGACTTCGACCTGAATCGCGCCGCCGTCAGACATCAGCAGGAAGTGGTGCGTCGTTGCGGTCTGCGAGAAGCCCATGCCCTGTTCACCGCGCGCGTTGACAGAGGCTAAGTGAGCGGCGTGCGCGTCAGCGCCGTCGGGCGCGTGCGACTTGTCGCCCTGCATCATCGGGCAAGAGTCGTGCGACATCGTCGTGCCGTGCTGATCCGTTTTATCCGGCGGCTGAGTCTGCGCTTGGCTCTGCGGCTGAGTCTGTGTGTGGCTATGTGTCTGCGTCTGCGCGTATGCGCTGACGGCGACTGAGATGGCGGCGACCGCCGTCAAAAGATAGATTGCGAGTTTAGTCCGCTTCAACATGGCTCTACGTCCTTTCTTTCTTCCCCTTCTTCCGCCGCCACGCGGGGGCGTGTGCGTGCGTTTCGTGCAAGCCTTCAGAGACCGCAAGCGATTCGAGCAGATTCGCGCGCGCGCCCGTCGGCGTCTTCGCTAGGCGCGCGTCCCATTCAGTGACGACGGCGCGCAGCTCTGCGCGCACGGAAATCAACTCGCGCAGCCGCTCCTCGACCGACGCGAGCTTCGACGCGGCAAGCTCTCGCACCTCGCGGCAGGGCGCGACGCCCCGGTCGCGCGCGCGAAGTATCTGCGCCAGCTCGTCGAGCGTGAAGCCGATGGCGAGAGCGCGGCGGACGAGTCGCACGCGTGCGAGCGCGTCCGTCGGATACTCGCGGTAGCCGTTCGCCGAGCGTCGCGGGCGGGCGAGGACGCCCTTGCGCTCGTAGTGGTGCAGGGTGTCCGTGCTCACGCCTGCCTCGCGCGCCAGCTCGCCCGCGCGCAGGTAAGTTTTTTTCGCCGGTGCGACCATCACGAAGAGAGTATAGAGTGCCGAATGGATTCGGGAGTCAAGCGCGAAATTTCTGCGGAGGTGTGGTGAGGATCGAACCGTCGAGCCGCCGGTCGTCAGACTTCGTTCGCCTGTGTTAATGCGACGCCGGTTCGGGCGTCGGCAACTTACGCCGACTTTATCGATCACGCGCTGATCAGGTGTTGATTATAACCGGCTCTGATTAGCTCTTCATATGCCGACCAGACATCACGCGGTATGTCCTGGTGAATCTGAAAACCCTTCTCAGCGTATAACTTGATTCGCTGCAAATCTCCCACCATGATGCTGATGACATCATCACTTGAAAGCTCCCTGCTGGAATAACTATTCAGGTACTCATCGAACGGGACTTGAGGTGAAGTGACGACGACATCTTTCTCCGCCCAAAGCTTCTTGAAGGTGGCGAAGCTCCTGCGCTCCATGTACGGCTTCTGCACCAGAATAAACTTCTGCGGGTCAAACTGTTTCTCCGCCAGCAGCCGCTTCGTGAACAGGATGTTTTCGCCGGTGTTCGTTGATCTATTCTCGACAAGAATCTTCTCCTTCGGCACACCGACGGCGACGGCGATCTCCGCGAACTGATCCGCTTCGGGCTCGCTCCACATGCCACTCGTAATCGCCCCCAGCCCGCCCGAGAAGATTAGTAGGGGAGCCCATCCATCCAAGAACAACTGAGCGCCTCTCTCAGCCACCACTTTGTCGTGGCTACAGAGCACGAGAATCGCATCAGCTTTTTCAAGCTGATGCCCCATCTGGTGGTAGCGCCAAATCTTCTCCGCCAAGGCGTGTATATGACTGTCCATCTCGCTCAGAGACGTGAAGCGGTAGAGCTTTCATAGAAGCGGCGGGTCGCTCCTCATCTGGCGACTCAACCGCCCGACATCTTCGCCATCCAACCCTTCAGTCAAATCAACGCGAACCACTCTTCGGCGCGGGCGCTTTCGGTAGGCTGAGCAGGTTGGCGAAGAGCCGGTACGCGCCGGGGACGCCCGCAGGGAGTTGGCGGAAGAAGGCGTAGGACGTATAGACGTAAGCCCCTCGCCCCAGCCGCGCATAGACCATGCCGCCGGAGTTTTCCGGCTCGCCCGCGTCGTGCGATTCGAGGAGCGGCGTGTAGCGCGCATCGAACGTGATGAAGTTGTAGAGGTTGCGCTCCTGCACCCAGCCGCGCCAGTCGTCATCTGTGATCTTGTTCGGGAAGTTGAAGACCGGATGCGCTCGTTCCAGAACCCGCACGGGTGCGGTTTCATCAACGACTCGCGCGATCTGTTGACTGCCCTGCGGGTCGCGCGTCTCCTGCGTCGCGGGGTAGGGCGCGAGATTGCGCTGCGCGTAGTCAGGTCGTTGATACTCGACGATCAAAGTTCCGCCGCGCTCGACAAACTCGTCGAGCCGTTTGTGGTTGGCGACGAAGTCGGGTCGCGCCTGCGATGCGCGCACGCCGACGACGATCACATCGAAGCGAGAGAGATCGCCCGTCGCCAAGTCGTCCTCGCCAAGCATCGTCACCTTCAAGCCCATGCGCTCAATCGCCGCGGGAACTTCCTCGCCGCTCCCCATCAAGAAGCCGACACGCACGGGCGCGACTTTCAGATCGAGCACGCGGATCGTCGCCATTGCGGGAGTGTAAATGCGGTGCGTCTGAATGTGTGGATAGCTGAGCACGCGCTGCTGCAACGTGAAAGTCTGTCGCGGAGGGGGGCTGTTCTCCGTGACGGGGACGCTGACCGTCGTAGCCGACGCGAGCATTTGATACGCGCCCGGCTTGAGCACAGGCAGCAATGCACGGGTGGTCGAGCGTGGGGTGAACTGAAGCGTCACGTGTTCGCCTCGCCCTTTAAGATCGACATCTTTGAACACATTCCGCGTTGGCAACCAGTCTCCGAGCGGCGTTAAGAGAACTGAATCTAACCCGCCGAGATGATGCGCCGCCGCGCCGTCCGGCTGCATGTTGTTCGTCAACTGAACGGTCAGCGGTTGCGGCAGTTGTTGCGTGCCGAGCGGGACGATCTCAAGCGTGGGATCGATCCGCACGTCCACTTCCGGCACGACGTTGACCTCGCGCCTGACTTCGCCGCGCACGCCATCGAGGTAGCGATACTCGACCGGCCGCTCGACGCGAAACGTCTCGCCCGCGTCGATCTCAACCACGCCGACGAGCGACGGGGGCGCGAACGGCAAGGTCTTCGGATCGTTCTTATCCCACTCGTACATGTCGCCTTTGCGCTCGCGCTTGAGCCAGTAGGGCTGCGTCAGTTCCGCGTCTTGCGGCACGCTCACGCGAAAATAACTTTCGCGCGTCGCGCGCTCGCGCCCGAACGGCGTCGCCTCGCCCGCCTTCGGCGCGGAGATTTCTTCGACGCGCCACCCTTCCGGCGCGCGCAAGCTTAACTTCGTCACGCGACCCTTCAACTCTTCAGGCGCGTAGGCGCGAACCGCGACGGTGAACGAGTCGCCGCGCGCAACAGTCTCCGCGTCGGCGAGGGCGTCAACACGCGCGCCGACGGCGAGACACAAAGCCTCCGCGAACTCCCGCTCTTTTTGCGCGAGCAGGAAGTCGGCTTCGGCGCGCGCCGCCTCGTCTTTGACGCGCGCGAGATCGCGACGCGCCTCGCGCGTGTGCGAGAGTCCGGCAGCGAGCGCGGCGAGGACGGTGCGCGGGTCTGCGGCGTTGAACTTTTCGAGTGCGGTCGCGGCGTCGCGCTGAATCTTCTGTAGATCGGAGTCGAGTGAGTCATCTTTAAGACCGGCGATGCGGCTGATGCCACGGATCGAAGTGTCGAGTCCGTCGAAGATCGTCTGCTCATGTTCGCTCACTTGAAAAGGAGTCGGCGCGCGCTCGACAAGACGCGCGCCCGATGCCTGCTCGCCTTTGAGTTCGAGCGCCGTCTCACCCTGCGACTTGTGTTGACTGCGCCCCTCCATCGCCAGTTCGTACGCGGAGCGACCGAGCAGAGGATCGTAATCGCCCGTCTCGATCCGCACGATGTTCGCGGCGCGTGTGTTCGCGGCGTCGGCGTTCGCGCCGTTCGTGTCGCGCGCGGCGTTCGGGTTGGCGGAGACGTAGAACTTCTTCGCCTGCCACGGGCGCAAGCCCTCATTGATCTGTTCGGGGAACTGCGCGGGGTCGGCGGCGGCGCGGAAGGCGAGCGGCGCGAGGTATCCGGCGAACTGGTGTTGACCGTGACCGTCGGCGGGTGTGCCCGCCCAGCGCGAGATGATGACGAGCGGGCGGAAAAGTCGGATGACGCGCACCATGTCTGCGAGCGTTTCGCGCTCGTTCCAACGCCGCGCCGTCTCTTCGAGCGTCTTCGTGAAGCCGAAGTCGAACGTGCGCGCGAAGAACTGTTGCCCGCCGTCGAGACGACGCGCCTGCTCAAGTTCTTCTGTGCGGATGACGCCGAGCGCGTCGAACAAGTCCGCGCCGATGCGGTTCTGTCCGCCCTCGCCGCGATTCAAAGAGAGGTAGGCGACGCGCGCGCCGTCTGTGCGCGCGAGTCGCGCGATGAGCGCCGAGTCTTCATCGTCCGGATGCGCGCCCGTGTGCAGCACGCTCGCGGTCGTCTGCAAGCGGCGAAGGAGCAGTCCGAGTCCGACCGCGCCTTGATCGTAGATGGGTCGAACCTGAGCGCGGGTCTCGTTGAGCAAAGCAGAGTTGAATAACGCGACGACGAGACAAATGACGAGGAAGAGTTTGAACGCCGCCGGGCTTCGATGAGTTCTTGTTTTCATGACATCCAAATCTTGATGAACTTGCTGCGACGTTTAGTCTTCGATGCCCATCGCATGCGTCGCCCCGCCGAACGGGAACTCGCGGCGCTTGTAGGCGCGGACGAAATAAACAATGAGCCCGACGACGATTAAGACCGCCGCGTACTTGACCTGCTTCAGATAGTTCTCGCGCATCCGGATGATGAAGACGAAGCCGGCGAAGGCGACGAGCGCGGGCAGCGGGTAGAGCCACATTCTGAAGGGGCGTGGCAGATCGGGTCTTCTGATCCTCAGCACGATGACGCCGACCGTCTGTGCCATGAACTGCACGACGAGGCGTATGACGACGAGCGCGGCGATCACATCAGCCAGCCGGAAGAAGCAGAACAGTGCGGCGATGCCGCCCATCACGAGCAGCGAGACGTGCGGGAAACGGTGGCGCGGGTGGACGCGCGCAAACGCCTTGAAGTAATTGCCGTCGAGCGCGGCGGCGTAGGGCACGCGCGAGTAGCCGAGGATGAGCGAGAAGACGGACGCGAACGCCGTCCACATGATGAGCACGGTCGCGACGAGCGCGGCGCGATGCCCGTAGAGCCGCTCCATGAAGGACGAGATGACGTAGTTCTGCGCAGGCGTCCGGGCGGTCGAGGCGAACTCCCGCCAAGGGATGACGCCGAGTATGGCGACGTTCATCACGATGTAGATCGTGGCGACGGCGAAGATCGAATAGAGGATGGCGCGCGGGATCGTGCGACCGGGATCGCGCACCTCGCCACCGAGGAAGCAGACGTTGTAGTAGCCCCAGTAGTCATAGACGGAGATGAGCAGCGCCGAGCCTAAGCCGATGAAAAATTCTTTCCGCAGCGTGAACGCGCCCGCAGGAAAGTCGAAGGCGATTGACGGGTTGAAGTGCGTCACACCTGCGAAGACGATCCAGAGGATCGT
>JAVXVR010000150.1:0-8983 GCA_032230165.1 Acidobacteriota bacterium
CAGCGCGGGCGCGGACAAACAGTTCGGCACGGCGGATGATTGGAAGGCGGGACGGATGCAGTTCCCCTATTTCCGCGCGCAGGGCGAGGTGTTGAACCGCGTCGTCGAAGACTACCAACGACGCACCGGCAAATTCTTGCGCGACACGGCGACGCTCAAACAGGAACTTGCGCGTGCCGGGCTCGACTTCGACGCGCTGCGCGACCGTTGGGGCAAGCCCTACGAGCTGCGCTTTGCCATCAACGGCACGAGCTACTCGTTCACAGTCGAGAGTGCCGGCGTTGACGCTCACTTCGACGCGCCGGACAATCATAGCTGGGACGACTTCGCCGTGTGGTCTGTCTGGACGGACTACTTCGACGCGCCGCGCAAAGAGATCGACTCCGCGCTCACAGCCTTCCTCATCGAGACGAACGGCTTTCCCAAAGACGAGCAGACGCTCCAGGACGTGCTGCGCCGCGTCAATCTCCGTTTCGACAGCTTGCACGACCCTTGGGAGCATCCTTACTACGCGACCTTCCGCACGGAAGCGCGCTACGCCGACCGGACACAGACCGAGCAGCGCGGCGACGCGGGCAGCCACACGCAAGCGACGCCCGTCACGCGGCAACTGAGCTTCGTCACCGTCCGCAGCGCGGGCGCGGACGGACAGAAGGGCACAAGCGACGACTTCAACGTCGCGGAGTTTTCGGCAATCGCCTCCGAGCAGTCGGCGCACGATCGTGCGCCGACGCCCGCGACGAAAGTCACGGTCTTCGCGAGCGGCACGGGCGCGATCAGCGGCACGGTCACAGACCCCATGGGCGCGACCGTTCCGAACGCCACCGTCACGGCGACGCACCAATACCTGCCCGACACGACTTTCAACGCGACGACCGACGAGAACGGCGTCTATCTGCTCCGCAATCTGCCTTCGGGTCTCTACACGCTGACCGTTGATGGGTCGGGCTTCAAACGCGCGGTCGTCATGGGCATCGCCGTCCACTCCGAAAGTCTCGCGCGCGTCGATCTCAGACTCGACGTGGGCGGCGTTACGGAGACGGTGACGGTCACGGCGGGCAACACGCAGATAGTGGAGCAAACGTCTTCAATGATCACGAGCAGGCAAATCTCGGACTTGCCTTTGAATGGTCGTAACGTACTCGATCTGGCGTTGTTAAAACCGGGGGTGGCTGGTCGCGGCAAGTTTCGCGTTGTGACGCGCTCTGGGTCAGAAGAAATTTCTACGCCGCGACTGCGCGAGAATTTCTCCGAAACTCTGCTCTGGCAACCTGAGATCGTCACAGACCGCAAGGGTCGCTCTGAAGTTAAGTTCAAGCTCGCCGACAACATCACGACGTGGAGGATGTCCGTCATCGGCTCGAACGAGCGAGGCGAGATCGGCACCGTCGAAAAAGAGTTCCGCGCCTTCCAGCCCTTCTTCGTCGAGCTCGACCCGCCGCCCGTGCTCACCGAAGGCGACGAGATAAATTTGCCCGTCGTCGTCCGCAACTACCTCGACACCGCGCAGCGCGTCGCGCTCGACATCAAGCCCGAAAGCTGGTTCACGCTCCTCGCGCCCGCCACGCGCGAGACGCAGGTCGCCGCCGGAGACGCCTCGCGCGAGACGTTCCCCCTGCGCGCGATCGCGTCCGTCAAAGACGGCAAGCAGCGCATCACCGCGCGCGGCACGGACGACGCCGACGCCATCGAGAAAACAGTTTCCGTCCACCCCGACGGCGAAGAAGTCTCGACGACGACGACGCAGCTCGTCGAGCGCACAGGCACGCTCAGCGTCAACATCCCTGCGAGCGTCGTCCCACGCTCGATGCGCGCGGAGTTGAAGGTCTATCCGAACCTGCTCGCGCACGTCATAGAGGGCGTCGAGGGCATCATGAAGCGCCCTTACGGCTGCGGCGAGCAGACGATCTCTTCCACCTATCCGAGTCTCTTCGTCGTGCGCCACTACCGACAACTCAAAGCGCGTGACGCGAAACTCTTACCCGTCGCCGCGAAAGCGCAACATTACTTGCAGGAGGGCTATGAGCGGCTGCTCTCTTATCACGCGCCGGACGGCGGCTTCACCTACTGGGGTCGCGGCGACTCGGACGTGGCGCTCACGGCTTACGCCGTCCGCTTCCTCGAAGACGCGCGCGGGCTCGTAGAGATCGACGACTCTGTCCTCGACTCGGCGCGCGTGTGGCTGCTCGGCAAGCAGCGCGAAGACGGCGGCTGGGCGGCACACACCTGGAACAACACGCCCGACGCCCGCAGCGACGCGATGCTCACCGCTTACGTCGCACGCGTGCTCGCGCGCGGCGAGCGGCAAGCGGGCAACAAGCCTTCAAACAGTTCCCAACCCGCAAACAACTCGAACACCGCGACCACAGATCAGCGTCAATCTCAAACTCCACCGAAGCCCGCGCCACCGACTCCCTTCTCGCGCGCGCGCGACTATCTCGCGCGCCGCGCCGGAGAGACCGACGAGCCGTACTTGCTCGCCGCTTACACGCTTTCGCTCGCCGACTCGGGCGCGTCACCCGAAAAGCTCGACGACGCCACGCGCCGCCTCCGCTCACTCGCGCGCGACGAAGGCGAAGGCTCTTACTTCGCGCTCGAAACCAACACGCCCTTCTACGGCTGGGGTCTCGCCGGTCGCATCGAGACGACCGCGCTCGCCGTCCAGGCGCTTGCGAGGAAAAAGTCTTCGACCGACGACGAACTCGTCAGCCGCGGTCTGCTCTTCCTCTTGAAGAATAAGGACGCTTACGGCGTCTGGTACTCGACGCAGGCGACCGTCAACGTCCTCGACGCCCTGATGAATCTCTCCCCCGCGCGCGGCGCGGACGGCGACGCATCGAGCATCGCCGCCACATCGCGCGCGTCACAGATAGATGCGCAGACGCCTGCCGCGCAGACCGCAGAGGTCTTCGTCAACGGTCAGAGCGCCGGGACGATTTCGCTTCCATCGGGCGCGGGGCTCGTCGCGCCGGTCACGCTCGACATCTCGCGCTTCGTCGCGGCGGGCGCGAACCGCATAGAGATTCGACGCGCGGGCGATGGTGCGTTGACGAAAGCCGCCGCGCAGGTCGTCGCGACTTACTACGTGCCGTGGTCGGATTCGACCGCCGACGGGACGCAAAGCTCCGCGCGTTCGTCGCGCGCGCTGCGCCTTGCCGTCTCTTTCGACCGGACGCACGCAACGGTGGGCGATGAGGTCGTGTGCCGCGTCGAAGCCGAGCGCATCGGGCATCGCGGCTACGGGATGCTGCTCGCGGAGATCGGTCTGCCGCCCGGCGCTGACGTTGATCGCGCCTCTCTGGAGCGCGCGATGAAAGCTTCGGGGTGGGAGTTTAGCCACTACGACGTGCTGCCCGACCGTCTCGTCGTCTATCTCTGGGCGAGCGCGGGCGGCTCGAAGTTTGAGTTCACCTTCCGCCCGCGCTTCGGGTTGAGCGCCAAGTCCGCCGCGTCGCAGGTCTATGACTACTACAACCCGGAGGCGCAGGCGCGACTCGCGCCGCAGAGTTTCGTCGTCACAGAACAAGCGAAACTGAACGCGACACAGGCGCGTCGGTGACTTCGCCAACGTGATGCGTTAGCATGTTCGCTCTAGAGGCAGATTGAGATCGTCGCTGCCGATGATGATGAAAGGAGGGGCGACCATGCGTCTGACAGAGATGGTTTCTTGCGCGGGTTGAGCGGCGAAACTCGCGCCGGGCGATCTCGCTCAGGTCTTGAGCGGACTCACAATTCCTGAGAACCCCAATCTGCTCGTTGGCATCGAGACGGCGGACGACGCCGGAGTGTATCTGCTGCGCGAAGACCTCGCGATTGTGCAGACCGTGGACTTCTTCACGCCCATCGTTGACGATCCTTACCTGTATGGTCGCATCAGCGCCTTGAACTCGATCAACGACGTGTGGGCGATGGGCGCGACTCCGATCACCGCGCTCGCCATCACCTGCTTCCCGAAAAAGGGTCTGGACTTCTCGATCCTCGGTGAGATCATGCGCGGCGGACTCGATACTTTAACTGAACACTCGGTTGCGCTCCTCGGCGGGCACAGCGTTGACGATCCGCAGATCATGTTCGGCTACGCCGTCACAGGCACGATCCACCCGCAGAAGATCATCACGAATCGGCGCGCGCGCGTAGGCGACGCGATCATCTTGACGAAGCCCGTCGGCACGGGCGTCGTCTCGACCGGCATCAAGTTCGGCAAGGCGGACGAGGCGACGACGAAAGCCTCGCTCGACACGATGCTGCTCGCCGGGCGCGACGCGGCGGAGGCGATGCAGGAGTTTGGCGCGCACGCCGCCACAGACGTGACGGGCTTCTCTCTGCTCGGTCATGCGTGGGAGATGGCGCGCGCGAGCAACGTGACCATTGAGATCGAAGCGGCGCGCATCCCGACGATCCCCGGCGCGCTCGAACTCGCCGCCGCGGGGTTAGTGACGAGTGGCGACAAGACGAACCGCGCCTACGTCGGCGAGGACGGGCTTGTCGGCGAGAATGTCAGCCTCGAACTTGGAAGACTACTCTTCGATCCGCAGACGGCGGGCGGTCTGCTCATCTCCATCGCCGAGGCGCGCGCCGACGCGCTGCTCGCGCGCCTCCGACAAACATACCCGCGCGCCGCCCGCATCGGTCGTGTCACAGAGCGCGGCGCGCACGCCATCGTCGTCCGGTAGCTGGCGAGAGTCCGAACGGGAGAAGACCGAATGATTAAATCAGTCGCGTCGCTTGTCTGCTGCGTCCTGTTTGCTGGCGGTTTTGGTCTGTTGCGACGCGCGCAAGCTGATCGCTCACACGATGAATGGCTGCAAGCAAGGTATCTGGAAGCCACGTCCATCAAGGCGGGAATGACACGGGCGGATTTGATGAAGCTCTTCGAAACAGACGGAGGCTTACAACTGCTCCTGCCTACTCGCTACGTACTCAAAAGTTCGAACATGGTAAAGGTGGATGTCGAATTCGACGTACCCGAAGACGCTAAAGGTAGGCTCGTGCCCGAAGATGAACCTATCGTTCAGGCTGATGAGTCTGGACGTAAATCTTCGCCGAAAGAAAATTATCAAGTTGTGCCCAACCAGAAGTTGAAGATCAAAAGTATCTCCAAACCGTACCTTGAACCGTTCGATTTAGATTGATGAGGCAGGCTTGCATACCTCAAAGCCGAAACAAGGACAGCCACGTTATGAACGAACAGCACGACTCTCGAACCCAACCATCGCCGGAGTTGCCGCTCAGGTCGCGGCATGGCGCGGCGTCGCTCGTCGTCAAGCTCATCGTCTGCCTCGCCACGACGCTCACGCTCCTCGGAGGCTCGCTCGACACTATCTTTTACCCTCAACCCGCGCGCGATGTTCTCATGTCCTCGGTAGAGATCGCAGCAGCGCAGAAGCCCGCGCCCACACCCGACGACAAGCTCGACCGTCCGACGAGCAACCCGTACACGGGCGCGCTCTCGATCTTTGAAGACCCGAAGCGCGAAGAGCGTTTGCAGATCAACCGCGTGATGGACGTGCTGAAGATCAAGGAAGGCTCTGCGGTCGCCGACATCGGCGCGGGCTCAGGCTGGTTCTCTGTGCGCGCCGCGCGCCGCGTCGGCAACGGCGGCACGGTCTATGCCGTGGACATCAATCAGGACTATTTGAAGTACATCGAGGCGCGCGCGAAGAAAGAAGACCTGCCGAACATCCGCACCATCCTCGGCAAAGAAGACGACCCGCTGCTCCCCGCCGCCAGCACAGACGCCGTGCTGATACTTAAAACCTACCACGAGATCGCCGAGCCCTTGCGCCTGATGCGAAACCTTCGCGCGGCGCTGCGCCCCGGCGCGCTCGTCGGCATCATTGACCGCAACGGGCGCGGCGACGATCACGGTCTCGACCAGCCGGTCGTCGTGCGTGAACTCGAACGCGCGGGCTACGCGCTCGTCGAAAGTTATGACTTCGTCAAGCCCGACGGCATGGACTACTTTTTAGTCTTCCGCGTGAAGGTCTAGGCGGCGACTCACGAATCCTAACAACGTCGCCGCGCGAGTCGTCCGCCCCGCTCGCACGAGCGGCACAGCCGCGCTCCAAACTTTCACACGACGACCTGTTGACACACAGCAGACGAATATTTATACTCACCCATGTTGAAAATGGATTTCATTTTCAACATGGCTCTCAAGGAAAATGAAGCCCCCGGCGCGACAACGTCGGAGGCTTCCTTGCTTGCAACACCCGAACCGGCTTGTAAACGATTCAGAGTGGCGTGCGGCGGCTATCTTAACACGCCTCCACTCTCGACTCACTGTCTACCCAACTACGTGGATGTGTGAAAGGAAGCTTCTCATGCGAACCTTGAAGATCTATTTTCTGTGTGTCGCTGATTATCGCAGCAGCGCACTGAAATTCTCTCTGGCGTTTCTCGCACTGCTCTTCGTCACGGCGACGCCGCTCCTCGCGCAGTCGAACGAGCAACCCGCGTCGCAGCCACAGACTCAGGTCGAACAGTTGCGCGGCGAAGTCCAGCAACTGCGTGGCGAGATCGAGCGGCTGCGCGCGCTCGTCGAGAAGCCGTCGGCTGGCACACCCGTGGTGGGGCAAACGACCGGGGCGAGCGCAGCACAGTCAACCGCCGCGCCGGACAGCTCGCGTGTCGCCGTCGCGACGAAAGCAGAGGGCGGCGACCTGTCGGGTGCGGGCAATCTCCTGCGCACGGATCGTCTCACCATCGGCGGCTATGGCGACGCGCAGTTCCGCGGCTCCGGCGTCAACGAGAAGGCGGACGGCGGCGGCACGCCGACCTTCGCCGCGCCGCGCCTCGTGCTCGCCGTTGCGGCGACGCTCTCGGAGAAGCACAACATCTTCTTCAACTCGGAGATCGAATACGAGTTCGCGGGCAAGGAGGTCGAGGTTGAGCAGGCGTTTCTCGAATGGAAGGTGCGACCCGCATTCGCCTTTCGCGGCGGCGTCATTGTCCCCGCGCTCGGTCGCTTCAACGTCTATCACGACTCGAATTTGAACCTGACGGCGATCCGCCCCTTGCTCAACCAGTTCGTCGTGCCGACCGCCTACTCTGACACAGGCGTCGGCGTGCGCGGCAAGTTCAAACTCCCGCGACGCATGAAGCTCTCTTACGAGTTCGACTTGGTGAACGGGATGCGCTCGACAGGCGATGAGGAAGGCGGCGCGGCTCCCTTCTCGCGCCTGCTCGGTCAGGCGGAGGCGGCGCACATCGGCAACTCCGCGTTTCAAGATAACAACCGCAACAAGGCACTCGTCGGGCGCGTCGGCTTCTCGCCCTTCGACGGTTTCGAGTTCGGCGTCTCCGGCTATCGCGGTCGTGTGACGGACGACGACGAGCCGCGCGTCTTCGCCAGCCTCTTCTTCTTCGACGCTTCCTACCGCCGCAAGAATCTTCTGCTCAACGCCGAGTACGGTCGCTCGCGTATCGTCGGCGCTGGCGTAGCAAGACGCAGCCCGCGCCCGCCCGTCTTCGATCCGGCAGACGAAGCGAGCGCCACGGCGTTGGCTGATTTTCTCGCGCAGCCCGCTCCCGGTCAGGACGGCTTCTACGTTGAAGGCTCTTACCAGTTTCGCCCACGCTTCGTCGCCGAGCACTTCGACGAGGGCGGCTACGTCGCGCCCGTCGTGCGCTACGAGGGCGTGCGACTCGACCGCACGCTCCGTAATTTTTATCTGAACCGCACGCGCCTCACCGTCGGCTTGAACGTCGCGCCTTCTTCGAGCGCCGTCTTCAAGTTCAACTACCTGTTCAACCGCACCGCCGCGCCCGTGCCGCGACTCGCGGGAGAGCTTGATGAAGAGTTCGGCTTGAAGTTGCTGCCGTTTCGCGGCTATGGGCGCAGCGGCTTCGGCAGTTCGTTCACATACATCTTCTAGCAGGCATTACTCAATGCGACAGAGGCTCAAACTTTTCATCCTGACGACGTTCGTCGTTCTCGCCGCGCTGGCAAGGTCGGCGTTCTTCGTGCAGCCGGTCGCGGCGAAGCCCGCCTTCATGGATCGCTACAGACGCGACCCTTTCGCGCGTGCGGAGTTGAGCCGCAAGTGCACGATCTGCCACGTGGGCCGAGGCGGCGGCGAGCGCAACGACTTCGGCGAGGCATTCGAGGACACGGGCTATCGCATCACGCCGCGCCTGCGCGAGAAGTTCCCCGAAATGTTCATGCGAGATTCGCGCTGACGAAGCCGACGAAATATGCGACGAACGCACACGCGACGTGCGGGCGTTTCTCACGCGCGCTCGAAGGCGACGCGCGCGAATGTCGTGATGATGCGCGCGCCCGCCAGTACCGTGCCGCGCAGCGTGCCCGATACTTTCGACTCGCCGCCCGTGCGCCTGCGGTGATCAACCGGCACTTCGAGGATGCGCAGCCCCGCGCGCGCCGCCTTCATCTGCATCTCCAGATTCCAGCCGTAAGTCTCTTCGCGCATCGCAAGACGTACGAGCGCATCGCGGCGGATGGCGCGAAACGGGCACATGTCCGTGTAGTTGACGCCGTAGATCGCGCGCATCAAGACGCCAGCGAGACGACCCGCGAAGCGTTGCTGGAAGTTCATGCTTCCCTTCTCTCTGTGACCGCGCGTGCGCGAGCCGATGATGAAGTCGTACTGCCCTCCGACGATCGGATCGACAAGACGACTCAACAGCTCAGGGCAGTCGCTCCCGTCGCCGTCGAGGAAGACTATGATCTCGCAAGCCTCATTGACGGCTTCCACTCCCGCGCGACAGGCGCGACCGTAACCGCGCTGCGGCTCTTCAATCACACACGCGCCTGCCTCACGCGCGACCTCAGCCGTGGCGTCCGTGCTCCCGTTATCCACGACAATGACTTCATTCGCGCTCTCTCTTGGAATCGCGCGCACCACATCACCAATCGGCTCTTCTTCATTGAGCGCGGGGATGACGACCGAGACTCTCACGCCTGCGCCCCTTCGCCGCCATCGCGCTTCACCCGGTGCACGATGCCCTTCGCGCGCAAGCC
>JAVXVR010000171.1:0-3309 GCA_032230165.1 Acidobacteriota bacterium
TTGTCACTCGACACTCGACACGGCTTTGATGATCCTTGCCGGGTTGCCCGCGACGGTCGCGCCGGCAGGCACGTCGCGTGTGACGACCGCGCCCGCGCCGACGGTTGAGCCCGCGCCTATCGAAACGCCGCCGAGGATGGTTGCGCCCGTGCCGATTGCCGCCCCGCGCCCGACGTGGGTTGTTTGCAACGTCCAGTCGGCGTCCGTCTGGAGCGTACCGTCCGGGTTCGTCGCGCGCGGATATTTGTCGTTGATGAAGTTGACGCCGTGACCGATGAAGACTTCGTCCTCGACGTGGACGCCCTCGCAGATGAAGGTGTGGCTCGACACTTTGCAGTTGCGCCCGAGGCGCGCGCCGCGCTGTATCTCGACGAAGGAGCCGATGCGTGTGCCGTCGCCGATCTCGCAGCCGTAGAGATTGACGAAGTTGTGGACGACGACATCGCGACCGAGCACGACATCGGGAGCGATGAGGCAGAACTCGCCGCGCTGCATCAGCCCGACCTGCCGACCGCGCTCTCGGAGGCGGAGGCTTCCGGCTCCTCGTCGTAGTCCTGCTGGGCGTAGTAGGACGAGTAGTAGCCGGAGTAGTAGTAGTCCGGCGCGTCGAGGCGGACGTTGTTCAAGACGACGCCGAAGATGTTCGCGCCCACGTCAACGAGTTGCTGCTTGGCGCGGCGCACGATGGCGCGCGACGAGCGTCCGCTGTGGACGACGAGCATCACGCCGTCAACGAGCGTCGAGAGGATCGAGGCGTCCGTGAAAGAGATCGCCGGAGGCGAGTCTATGACAATGTGCGTGAAGCGTTCGGATAGCGCGTCCAGGAGTCGCCGCATCTCGGTCGAGCCGAGCAGTTCCGCCGGGTTTGGCGGGATGGGTCCCGAAGACATGATCTTCAGATTCGGCAGTTTCTCATAGGTCTGGACGAGCGTATCCAGATCGCGCTCGCCCGACAGGTAGTTCGTTAAGCCGCGCGCGTTCGAGATGCCAAAGTTGGTATGGACGCGCGGGCGGCGCAGGTCGCAATCGACGATGAGCACCTGCGCGCCGGTCTGTGCCAGCATGATCGCCGTGTTGACGGCGGTCGTCGTCTTCCCTTCGGAAGGCTGGCTCGATGTGACGAGGATCGTCTTCGGCGGCTGACCGGCGGAGGAGAGCAAGAGTGACGTGCGCAGGTGGCGGTACGCCTCTGCGCTCGCCGAGCGCACGTCGGACGTGAGCGCGAGCGCGGTCGAGGGCTCACCCTCAGCGGGCAGCGGCGGGCGCTTGCCGATGAGTCGCGGGCGCTCAGCGCGGCTCGCCGGGATGAGCGCGAGCGACGGCAGGTGCAGGTAGCGATCAACGTCGTCCACGGACTTCAAGGTGTCGTCGAGGTAGTCAAGCAGGAAGGCGAGACCGATGCCGATGCCGAGCGAGAGGAAAAAGGCGAGGATGATGGTTCTCGTGCGGGCGGGACCGACCGGCTCGTGCGGCACGCGGGCGCGGTTGGTCACGGTGATGTTGTTCTGCTGCCCGCCGGTCAGGCTGTTCTCCAGATCGCGCTGACGCTGCCTGAGCGTGTCGTACTCCTGCTGGTTGGTCGCGAGTTCTTGCTTGTAAACGGTGAGCTGAATATTCGAGCGATTCTGCTCCGTCGTCACGCCCATCTGCTGATTGTAGGAGCGGCGCAGGCTCTCCTCCTTCGCCTTGGCGGATTCGTAGCGCGACCTCATGGCGGCGAGCACTTCGGACGGAGCTTTCTTGAGCAACGCTTCGAGCGGCTCGATCTGCGCGTCGAGCCGTTTGACCGCGGGCCACTCCGGCGTGTAGGTGACGAGCATCTCCTCGCGCTTCTGTTT
Organism: Acidobacteriota bacterium; assembly: GCA_032230165.1. GTDB lineage: Bacteria > Acidobacteriota > Blastocatellia > Pyrinomonadales > Pyrinomonadaceae > JAIVGV01. The sequence continues at coordinate 1,839 of JAVXVR010000171.1, forward strand.
CAGATCGTCGAGTTTGTTGCGCAGCTCCTGCATCCGCTTGTTGTCCTGCATTTCGGGGACACTGTTCGAATCGGGCTCCTTCAACGCCGCGAGATAGAGCGCTTCGAGGTTCTTGCGATTGTTCTCGGCTTCGAGCAGTTGGTTGCTAAGCGTGGCAAGACGCACCGCCGGGAGGTTGTTGCCTGGCTTTTCGTCCACCGGAATGTTATTAGCGATGGCGTAGTTAACGATCTGCTCCTGCTCTTTGCGGATCGCCTGCTGCAACTCGGCGATGCGGTTGCCGAGCATCTCCATATTATGTGCAGTGCTCCCCTGCTCGCGGTCAAAGTTGTTGTAGATGAAGGCGTCGGCGAGCGTGTTGACGATTTGCTGCGCCAGCTCCGGGCTGGTGTGCTGGTAGTGGAGCGTGACGAGGTTCGTCCCGATGATGGGCTCGACCCGTAAGCCCCCGGCGAGCGTATCCTCGTAAGGTTCGAGGCGCGCCAACTCGTCGGGAGAGAGGGCATCGTTCCCTACTTCGTTAGAGGGGACGACGGGCACGCTCTCGTTCTTCAGCTCGACGCTCTGCTGCGCCGGCGTCTTCTTTTCGCCCGAGAAGATGCGGCGAAACGACGAAAGGAGCCCGCCCTGCGCCTGCCCGCCGAAGAACGCCGGGTTATTCTCCAGATCGAGCGTGCGGATCACCTGCCGCGCCAGCGCGGGGTTTTCGAGCAGGCGCAACTGCGTGTTGACGTAAGTCGGATCGGTCATCGTCCTGCCGGTGTTGATGATGACGCCGGCTTTGCCGCTGGCGAGTGGGTTGTCGCGCTTCGGCTCGATGTCAATCGTCGCCGCCGCCTCGAAGACCGAGGGCGTGCGGTACATCTGGATCGTGACGAGCGTGGTCACGACGAGCACGAGGCTGAGGATGAGCCACTTGCGCTTGAGCACGATCGTCAGATACTCGCGCAGGTGCGCCGGTTCGGTCATCGACGCGCCGTAGGACTTCGGCTGCACGAGATCGCTCAGCGGGCGGTCGAGACCGCGTTCGACGGGGAGCGACGGGAGCAAACGGTTATCTTGTGACATCTTTACTTAAACCTTTAATACAGACACACCGAAGGTCGCGCCAACGGAGAGCCAACATAATACCAGAGACGCGCCGCGAGGCAAGACCGCAGACAAACCGCGCCGCGCGCCGCGAGAGGTTTTTCGGGACTGAATTTTCGCGCCTGTGCGGGGACGAAGATCGTGCTCATCTGACTAATGTGAGGAGGCGCACACTCTCAGTCGCCCCCGGCTCTTGCACGCGCGTTCACCCTTGCCCACGCGTCTTCTGCGCGAACTCGCCGAGCGCGTCGAGCCAGTGCGGGAGTGGCTCAAGCCCGATGACTTCCGAGAGCAGACAGCGCAGCCGCGAGTTGCGCGGGCGGGGCGCGGGACGCCGGAGCGAATCCACCGAGACGCTTTCGATTTTAACTCCCTCGCACCC
>JAVXVR010000195.1:0-5888 GCA_032230165.1 Acidobacteriota bacterium
TGCCGCGCGCGAAGGCATCGCGGTTGTTGCTGCGGGAGCTGCGACGTGGCTTGACGCGGGCTGCGCAACGTCGCGCAGTTGCGTCGTCGTCTCGACGCGCCGTCTTACACGGATCGTCGAACACTCGCCCGCCGACTTGGTCGCGACGGTCGGCGCGGGCTTGCCGCTTGCAAGCTTGAACGCGGAGCTGGCAGGCGCGGGTCAGTGGTTGCCGCTCGATCCGCCGGACGACGGGCGCGCGACCGTGGGCGGTGTTGTCGCGACGGGCGCGGCGGGCGCGCAAGCGTTCGCCTACGGTTCGCCGCGCGCGTTCGTGCTCGGCATGAGCGTTGTGCTCTCTAATGGGCGCGTGATAAAAGTCGGCGGGCGCGTCGTGAAGAACGTCGCGGGCTACGATCTCTGCAAGCTGTTCACGGGAAGCTACGGCACGCTCGGACTAATCACTGAGATAACTTTCAAGCTGCGCCCGCGCCCGGAGCGCGAGGCGACTCTCGTGGTGCGCGCGAAGAATCTTGAAGACTCTTTCGCAGCGGCGCGGCAACTCTTAGACGGACAGTTTCTCCCCGTCGCCGTCGAATTGCATTCGAGCCCCGCCATGTCATCGCTGGATCGCGGTCGCGAGGATGCGCCGCCCTCTTTGGTGATTCGCTTCGCTGGCTCGGCGCAGTCAGTCGCCTCGCAGATCGAGCGAGTGCGTTCTCTCTTCGCCGCAACCGGCACAGCTTCGAGTGTTGAGTGTCTAGATGACGACGCGCAACTGTGGAGCGCGCTTGCTGAAGAGGCTGTGCGCGGCGGGCGCGAACTTCAATTGCGGATCGGCGCACTCCCGACGTGGCTGCCGGAGATCATTCAACAGCTCGAACGTCTCTTCGACCGCTCCGGCGCTAGCCTGATGTGGCGCGCGAGCCTGTGCGCCGGTCGCCTTCGCGTCTTCCTTAACCACGTGGGTGCAGCAGACGCCTGTGCCGACGCCCTTGCGCGACTTCGTGATGAAGTGCGACGACGCGGCGGCTCGCTCGTGATTGAAAAAGCTGCGGGAGAGTTGGAGCGTGCCCTTGTGAAACTTAACGTTGATGCGTGGGGCATCAGCGACGCGAGCGCAACTCTGATGCGCCGCATCAAACTCGAACTCGATCCGCCGGGAGTACTTTCGCCGGGACGCTTTTTCGAGCGTAATTAGCTCGTTCGAGCGAGACGATGATTGATTCAGCGCACGATCTCTGTTCATAAGATCAAAACGAATGCCGCCTCCGACCGCATCACTCGCCAGCGCGCTCGCCGAAGAGGAGAACAAGCTTCTCGCCTGCGTCCACTGCGGGCTATGCCTCGAAGCCTGCCCGACCTACGTCCACACGGGCGATGAGAACGATAGCCCGCGCGGTCGCATCTATCTCATGCGTGCGGCGGAAGAGGGGCGACTCGCCGTCGCGTCCCGTGTGTTCGAGCACCACATCAACCGTTGTCTCGGCTGTCGCGCTTGCGAGAGCGCGTGCCCCGCAGGGGTCGAGTACGGAAAACTTGTGGAGGCTGCGCGGGCAGACCTACGCGCGAATGGTGAGCGGCGCAGCCACACGGGTCGCCTCCTCAACTTCGTCCTGCGCCGCGTCTGGCTGCACCCGGCGCGACTGCGCTTCGCCTTCTCCACCGCGAGGTTGTTGCGCGACGCAAAGCTCGCGCGCCTGCTCCTTATGTCGAAACTCCTGCGTCTCGTCTCGCCCCGCCTCGAATTCGCGCTCGCGCTGCTCGACTGTTCGTCGCCCGCACGACTCTCCGAAACGGGCGAGCACGCGCGCAAGCGTCCGATGCTAGAGGAAGCGACGAAGCGAATTGATCGAACTGAAGTGATGGCGAACGGCGCGAGCGATGCGGGCGCGCGTAACGAGTACCGTGCCGACGGATCAGGCGCGGCGCAACTCTTCAAGGGCTGTGTAACGGAAGGACTGTTCGCGCGCGTCAACACCGCGACGGCGCGCGTGCTCGGCGCGAACGGGTGCGCGGTCTCAGTCCCGGCGTCGCAGGTCTGTTGCGGCGCGCTACACGCGCACGCGGGCGATCTCGAAGGCGCGCGCACGCTCGCGCGGCGAAACATTGAAGCCTTCACGCACGACGCGGGCGCGACCGTGGTGACGAACGCGGGCGGGTGCGGCGCGATGCTCGCTTCATACGCACACCTGCTTGAGCATGACGCAGAGTTCGCCGAGCGCGCCCGACAGTTTAGCGCGTGCGTGCGCGACGTAAGCCAGCAGCTTGCCGCGACCGGCATACGCGAGGGATGTCCGCTCGACGGCTTCGCGACGACATACGACGCTTCGTGCCACCTGCTCTATGGGCAGCACGCGGCGCAAGAGCCTCTGCAAATACTCCACGCGATCCCCGATCTCCGTTTCGCGCCGCTCGAAGGCAGCGACGTGTGCTGCGGCGGCGCAGGCGTTTACAACTTACTAGAACCGGAACTTTCCACGCGCGTGCTCGCGGAAAAGCTGAAACACGTCGGAGAGACCGGGGCGCGTCTGCTCGCGACGGGGAATCCGGGCTGCCACATGCAGATCGCGGCGGGCGCGCGGCTCGCGGGCTTGCCCCTGCGCGTGTGCCACCCGGTTGAACTGTTGGACGAATCTTACCGCCGCGCGGGCTTCTATGAAGCGTCTTCAGTCGGCGTTGAAACCGCGCCGTGATCACGATGCGCGCGCCCATTAGAGAACCTATCCTCTCACATTGAATGTTGACTTTGCGCGGCGACCTCGCTTAAGGTACCGGCTCGTCACCCGAAGGTGAGAAAAAAGCTATGCTGATGATGCTGCATCTCTGTCACTCGTGAATCACCTCTCACGACCCACCACTCCGGTCGTTCGCTCCCAGTGTATTCACTAAAAGTTAGGAAGGCGGGGAGCTGTGCGCCCGCGCCTTCATTGCGTCTGTGTTTTCCGCGACCCCAACAGAGGGGTCGCCATCTCGTGCGCGCCGGCGGCGATGAGCCGGCACTTGAGTTTATGGTTATGGAGGATTTTTTCAGCGAGGCTCTGACCAGTTCCTACGATCACACGTCCTACTTCGTGAGCCGCAGGCTGGCTGAGACTTGCCCCGATAAGGCTGTCATCGAAGGTGAGACCGGGTCGTTTGATCTGGACGCATACGTGCGCGCGCAGCTCTGCACGGTCGTGCGCGAGACGCGCGTGCATAATCAGTTCGTCACCGAATGGCGCGGCGCTGGGAGACCGCTGCGCACGTCGCCCGTTAACGCGTGGCTCGACGTGCTGTGGCGCGGGCACCTTCTCGAAGTCCTGATTTTGCACTACTCGGAGGCGGGCTGCTGGACGCGCCACTTCTGGATCGTGGCGGACGAGCGCGAGGCGGGCGAAGGATTTTTCCGCGCCGTCTGCGACTGGTCGGCGGAGGTGCGCGGCGAAATTCTGGTTTACGAAGGCGGTTACTGGCAGAAGGATGCCGAGTTGTTCCGCGCAATCAAGTCGGCGTCGTTCGACAACCTAGTCCTGCCCGACGCTCTGCGCGCCGAGCTTGAGAATGAACTGGAGAACTTCTTCGCGGCGCGCGAGATGTACGAGAAGTACGGCGTGCCATGGAAGCGCGGCGTGCTGTTGACGGGTCCACCCGGCAACGGCAAGACGCACGCCATTAAAGCGCTCATCAACCAGTCGCGACGCCCGTGCCTCTACGTCAAGAGCTTCAAGTCGGCTTACGACACGGAGCACGACAACATCAGCGAGGTCTTCACGCACGCGCGCCGCACCGCGCCGTGCGTGCTCGTCCTCGAGGACTTGGACTCGCTCTTAGACGACGAGAACCGCTCGCTCTTCCTGAACGAACTCGACGGGTTCGCGACGAACACGGGGCTCGTCGTGCTAGCGACGACGAACCACCCGGAACGGCTCGACCCGGCGATCCTCGACAGACCGAGCCGCTTTGACCGCAAGTACCATTTCGAACTGCCGGCAGAGGCGGAGCGTCTGACGTTTATCGCGACGTGGAACGCGACGTTACAGGAGGAGATGCGTCTCTCAACTGAGACGGAAGGGGCGCTCGCCGTAGCGACGGACGGCTTCTCGTTCGCCTACCTCAAGGAGCTGTTTGTATCTTCGATGATGCAGTGGATCGGCGCGGCGCGTACGAGGGGCATTGACGACATCGCGCTCGCGCGCGTCGAACTTCTGCGGCAGCAGATGAAGCGAGCCACGGTAGAAACCGGGAAGCGCGTAGGGAAAAGCTCAGCCGAGGGCGTCGAAAGCGACTCTGCCGCCGACAAGGGTTAGACGCGCGCGCCCTTCGTCGTCGATGGCGACGAGGTCTGCGCGCTTACCCACTTCAATCGAGCCGCGTTCATGATCGACGCGGAGCAGGCGCGCAGGGTTGAGCGCAGCCATGCGTGCGACTTCGTGCGCGGGCACGTCGAGCGAGAGCATGAGACGCACGGCGTCGAGCATCGTGATGACCGAGCCAGCGATTGAGCCGCGCGCGTTGCGCGTGCGCCCGTCCGTAACTGAGATCGTCTCGCCCCAGACTGTGTAGTCGCCGTCGCCTAAGCCCGCGGGGAGCACCGCGTCGCTAATGAGCGCAAGGCGGTCAGCGGTCTTACAGCGCAGCGCGAGACGGAGCATGAGCGGGTCGCAGTGGACGCCGTCGGCGATTATGTCGCAGGTCACTTCGTCTCGTAGCAAGCCCCAACCGACCGCGCCCGGCGCGCGGTGGTGGAGCGGCGACATCGCGTTGAAGAAGTGCGTCATGTGTCGCGCGCCCGCTTCGCACGCCGCATCGAGCGTCGGCAGATCGGCGCGCGTGTGACCGATGGAGACGATCCAGCCGCGCGCGGTGAGTTCGCGTATGAGCGCGACACCGCCGTCGGTTTCGGGCGCGACCGTCATCATGTGAACCGCATGCGCGCCCGTGAGCGTCGAGAGATCGTCGAGGCTTGAAGAGTTTCGGAAGGTGCGGAAGAACTCTGTGCGCAGCGCGCCGCACTGAGCCGTGTTGACGAAAGGTCCCTCGTAGTGGACGCCGAGCGCGCGCGCGCCGGAGGCTTCATCGTCGTCCGTGTTCGTGGTTTCGTCGCCGCCCTGCGCGTCCATCAGAGAGCCGATTGACTCAGTGGCGCGGCGGTAATCGTCGGCGGGCGCGGGGACGAGCGTCGGCAGCCACGCCGTCACGCCGCGCGTGGCGAGGAAGCGCGCGACACGACGCAGGTCTCCCATCGAAGCTTCGAGCGCATCGACGCCGACCGCGCCGTGAATGTGCGCGTCGATGAAGCCGGGGTAGAGCGTGAGACCGTCTAGATCAAGCACTCGCGTAGGCTGAGATCGCTCGGGCTGAGATGGAAAGCCCATAATGCGACCGCCGGTGATGAGCAGGTTTGTCGGCTCCGAAACTCTATCTTGCAGGACAAGACGAGCGTTTCTCAGCAACATTGCTTGCGGTGGAGAAGCCTTGTGACTCATACGGGGAATTAAATAATAGATTGAGTCCAGACGCACGTGTGCCCGCGCTCCTCACGTTGAAGAGTGCGGGCACACGTGCGTCTAGCAAGTTCGTTTAGAATTCGAACTTCACGCCGAACTGAAGGTTGCGTGGATCGCGGAAGCTCGTCACCTGCCCGAAGTTGGCGGCGGTGACGTTCGTGCTCACGGCTCTAAAGTTCGTGTGGTTGAGGAGGTTGAACGTCTCCGCGCGCAGCTGCAGTCGCTTGGTCTCGCCGAAGCGGATGTTCTTCGACATCGTGAAGTCAACGCGGGTGGTCGGCGGTCCGATGACGACGCCGCGCGGCGCGTTGCCGATCATGTTGGGAATCCCCGTCGTGGTGGTGTTGGGCGGATTCAGCTGGAAGCAGGCAGTGTTGAACCACTGGGTGACGGTGTGCGGCGCGTTGGCATTCGGATCGC
>JAVXVR010000299.1:0-8365 GCA_032230165.1 Acidobacteriota bacterium
GTTATGGCAAGCCATCGGCGGGAAAGAGCGAGCGCAAAGTATCAACCGCGAATTGGCTCCGCTCGTTGACGTGATGCTCGGCAACGAAGAAGATTTCACAGCCTGCTTAGGGTTTGAAGTCGAAGGCTTGGACGAGCATCACTCGAAGCTGGATGCCGGTAATTTCAAGCGCATGATCGAACGTGCTGTGAAAGACTTTCCGAACTTCAAGGTCGTCGCCACCACGCTCAGAAACGCGAAGACTGCCACGTCGAACGACTGGGGCGCGGTCTGCTACGTTGATGGCGAGCTTTATCAGTCAGCCACGCGCGAGAGTCTGGAAATCTACGACCGCGTTGGCGGGGGCGACAGTTTCGCGTCAGGGCTGATCTACGGATTCTTGAATGACAGAGGGGCGCAGTGGGCTGTCGAGTGCGGCGCGGCGCACGGGGCGCTGGCGATGACGACGCCGGGCGATACGACGATGGCGACGCTCGCGGAAGTCGAGCACGTGATGCGCGGCGGCGCGGCGCGTGTCGCAAGATGAAAGATGTCGAAGGCGATCAATAAAACGAGCGTCATAGAGCGCATACGCCAGCTCGGCGTCGTGCCGGTCGTGCGCGCGCAGTCGGCGGACGATGCCGCGCGGGCGATTGATGCGGTGATGGCTGGCGGCATCAATGTTATCGAAGTGACCATGACCGTGCCCGGCGCGGTTGGCGTGATCGAGCAACTCGCGCGGCGTTACGCGGATGATGTTCTGGTCGGCGCGGGTACGGTGCTCGACGCCGAGACGGCGCGCGCCTGCATGTTGGCTGGCGCACAGTTCATCGTCAGCCCCGCGCTCGATGAGGAGACGATTGCTTGCTGCCGTCGCTACGGCGTGGCTGTCATGCCCGGCGCTTTGACGCCGACCGAAGTGGTGCGCGCCTGGACGCTCGGCGCGGATGCGGTCAAGGTCTTTCCGGCGGGAGCATTGGGCGGCGCAAGCTACCTCAAAGCTCTCAAAGCGCCTCTGCCGCAAGTCGAGTTGATCCCGACGGGCGGCGTGTCGCTCAAAACGGCGGCGAGTTTCATCGAGGCGGGCGCGCTCGCGCTCGGCGTCGGCGCTGATTTGATTGATCTCAAGGCTCTCGCAGAAGGCAACGAGCAACTGATCACCGAACGCGCGCGACAGTTTCTTGAGATCGTCAGCGAAGCGCGTCGAGTTTGATGATTAGGAGAGCGTTCGATAGGTCGCACATGATCGAAGGCTACGGTTACGAAGATAGTTTTTTATCTGAGGCTGAGATACGCACGCTCGCATCGGAGACTCTGGCTCGCGCACAGCTCGACGGCAAGCGTGTCCTCATCATCATCCCAGACCGAACACGCACCGCACCCATCCCGCGGATGTTTCGACTCTTTCATGAACTGCTCGACGGAAAAGTCGCCGCCCTCGATTACCTGATCGCGCTCGGCACGCATAAACTCCTCACGGAAGAGTCCATCAACCAGCTCGTCGGCGTCACACAGGAAGAGCGCGCAGGCATATATCGAAATGTGCGTATCTTCAACCATCGTTGGGACAGGCACGAGACGTTCGTCTCGGTGGGCACGCTCGGCGCGGCGGAGATTGAAGAGTTGACGGGTGGTTTGATGAGCGAGGAGGTGGACGTGCGGCTCAACCGTCTGGTCTTCGACTACGACCAGCTCATCATCTGCGGCCCCACCTTCCCGCACGAGGTCGTCGGCTTCTCGGGCGGCAATAAATATCTCTTTCCGGGCATCGGCGGCGCGGAAGTGATTAACTTCTCGCACTGGCTGGGTGCGCTCATCACGAGCTATGAGGTCATCGGGACGAAATACACGCGCGTGCGCCGCGTGATTGATCGAGCCGCTTCGTTCGTTGATCGTCCCAAGCTCTGTTTCAGCATGGTGGTTAAAGACAAAGAGCTGGCTGGTCTCTTCACGGGCACGCCCGAAGAGGCTTACGCGGCTGCCGCCGACCTCTCTACGAAGCTGCATATCAAATGGGTAGATAGGCGATACCGCCGCGTGCTCTCGGTCGTGCCGGAGATGTACGACGACATTTGGACGGCTGCGAAGGGCATGTACAAGCTGGAGCCTGTAGTTGAGGACGGAGGCGAAGTCATCATCTACGCGCCGCACATTGATGAGATCAGCTACACGCATGGCGCTCTGCTCCATGAAGTCGGCTATCACGTGCGCGACTACTTCCTCAAGCAGTGGGATCGCTTCCAGAACTATCCCGGCGGCGTGCTGGCGCATAGCACGCACCTGCGGGGCTTAGGCGAGTTTGATGTGGAGACCGGCGAGGAACGCCCGCGCATCAATGTGACGCTCGCCACGCGCATCCCCGAAGAGCGATGCCGCAGCTTGAACCTGAACTATCTCGACCCGGACTCAATCAATCCTGATGAATGGCAGGGCAGAGAGGACGAAGGCATCTTGTTGGTGAGGCAAGCAGGCGAGATGCTTTACAGGCTCAAGCCGAGTTGCGTTGCAGCAACCGCTCCTGAGTTATAACCCGCCCGCCAGCTCATCCATCAACCATCGGGAATCATCTGCGCGCTGTATGCTCAGGCTGCTGGAATCGATCAATACCACTTTGCAGAAACATCCGCTGAAGGTTTCTTCGGCGAGTCTGACCGGGCGCGAAGGTGGGTTGCTTCGAGATCGAAAAGGTTCGATTCACGTTGAAGCAAGCAAACCCGGCATGATCTCAAAGCAGTCAGTCAGCGATGAGTCCCTGATCGCGCCTAGCTTGCAAAAAACTCACCTCTGGACAAGCGAGCAATCTTTAAGCACATGAGGCAAAAGCGTGAAAGCGCCGGTCTGGTTCAGAGCCAAAGTAATAGAATTGGAGGACAAAGCTTTAAGACTACGTCGGAAGGGAGCACGAAATGAAAATCGCAGCCTTGATCGCGCGGCTTCTACTCGGGCTCATCTTCGTTGTGTTTGGGCTCAATGGGTTTCTCAATTTCCTCAGCATGGGTCCCATGCCCTCAGGCTTGGCGGGACAATTTATTGGTGCGCTCTTCCTGTCTCACTACCTTTGGGTAGTCGCGGCACTACAAGTCGCAGGCGGTGCGCTGCTGCTGGTGAATCGGTTCGTGCCCCTCGGTCTGGTGCTGCTGGGACCAGTCATTGTGAACATCATTTTGTATCACGTGTTCTTGAATCCCAGCGGTGCAGCAATAGCGTTCGTGGTGGCAATCCTGTGGTTGATTGTCTTCTATGCACATCGCCAGTACTTCTCCGGAATATTTGTGCAACGGACGTGATACACAATGATGTGTTGGATCGCTTGATGCCGGGGCGATCTGCGAAGCTTCCGGGATAGTTTGAAAGCGACGTTCGCGTCGTGCGGGATCGCCGCGTGGGGTTTTGCTTTACGTGGGGCTCGCTGGTTTTCAGCACCTTGACACAAGGAATTTTTCGGACACATACTTCAAGCCTAAATCTTAAGTAGCAAACCCGCATTTGCACACCGTAGTCGGTCTGACGGCCATCATCAGGAGGATCATCATGCCGCGTACTCGCGCCGCTAGCCTTCTAATCGCCGCCTTCTTTTTTGCCTGCGGGACGTGGATGATCCTCTCCAGCGCGCTCGGTCAGGCACGCAGCGGGGGGCGTTCAGCCGCGAGCAGGGAGCAGGGTCTTGCCGCCTGGCAGCAGGTCTATACGGTGCTCACACACCCGCGCTGCATCAACTGTCACACCGCCACGAATTATCCGCAGCAGGGGGATGACCGTCACCGCCACATCACCAACGTGATTCGAGGCGCGGAGGGTAAAGGCGTGCCCGGACTGAATTGCGCGAGCTGTCATCAGGAGAGCAACGCCGACAGCACGGGCGTGCCCGGCGGGCACGACTGGCACCTCGCCCCCCTCTCGATGCGGTGGCAGGACGCAAACGACAATATCTTGCCGAGCGCGGCAATTTGTCGCAGCGTCACCGACCGGTCGAAGAACGGCAACCTTGACGGGCAGGGATTGTTAAAGCATCACGAAGAAGCGCTGCTCGTCCTTTGGGCGTGGCAGCCGGGTCGTCGCCCAGACGGTACGATGCGCACGCTGCCGCCGCTTTCACATGAAGAGTTTGTCGCCGCGACGCGCCTCTGGGTGGAGGCGGGAACGCCGTGCCCGCCGGGGAGATAGGAGAAGCAGTCATGACAAAGTATCAACTCAACATCAATGGAGAGCGCAAAGAAGTGACGGTTGATCCTTCGACCCCGCTGCTCTGGGTGCTGCGTGAAGACCTGAAGATGACTGGCACCAAGTATGGCTGCGGCGTCAGCGCCTGCGGCGCCTGCACGGTGCACGTGGCTGGGGTGGCCACACGCTCATGTATGCTCCCTATTTCGCTGCTCGGTGAGCGACCCGTGGTGACGATCGAGGCGATGAGTGAAGACCCGGTCGGTCGCGTCGTGCAGGACACATGGGTGGAGCAGGACGTGGTGCAGTGCGGATACTGTCAGAGCGGACAGATCATGACCGCGGTCGCTCTTCTGAAGCACACGCCCAAACCGACGGACACCAATATTGAAGAATCGATGGGCGGAAACATCTGCCGTTGCGCCACCTACGTCCGCATCCGCGAGGCTGTCAAGGTCGCGGCACAGAAGATCAAGTAAGGGAGGACACTCGATGTCATCCGTGACCACGAACGCCAACGACCAGCGACTCGACCGGCGCAGCTTTCTGCGCGTCTCCGCGACTGCCGCGGGCGGTCTGCTCCTTGCGCTCTCTTTCGATCTTCCTACAGCGGCGGCGCAGGAGGGAGGACCACCACGCCCGCAGGCGAAAAATTATCCGCCGGACGACTTCGTCCACATCAGGACGGACGGTAAGATCGTCATTCAGGTGAACCGTTTGGAGTTCGGTCAGGGCGTGCAAACAGCCTTGCCGATGATCCTCGCCGACGAGTTGGACGCGGATTGGTCACAGGTCGTAGCGCAGCTCGCCCCCGCCGGAGAAGTTTACAAAGACCCTGCGTTCGGCATCCAGATGGTCGGCGGCTCTGGCTCCATCGCGCACTCGTTTACGCAGTACCGTGAGCTGGGAGCGAAGACGCGCGCGATGCTCGTCGCCGTCGCCGCCCAGCGCTGGCACGTCGCGCCTGAAACGTGCCGGACGCAAGATAGCGTCGTCCACGGGTCGAACGGTCAAACCATCAGGTATGCGGAGTTGGCTGACGAAGCCGCGCGCCAGCCTGTGCCCGTCACTGTGCGACTCAAGGAGCCGTCGGAGTTTCGGCTGGTGGGGAAGAAGGTGCGACGACTCGACAGCCGCCCGAAGTGTGACGGCTCGTTGAAGTTCGGCTTAGACCTCGACCTTCCCGGCATGAAAGTGGCGGTCGTCGCCCGCCCGCCTGTCTTCGGCGCGAAGGTCAAAGGCTTCGACGACAAGGCGGCGCGCGCAACAGAAGGCGTGCGAGACGTGTTCGAGATTCCCGTGACGCGCGGCGGGACGGGCGTCGCCGTCGTCGCCGATAAGTTCTGGACGGCGAAGCGTGCGCGCGACCTGCTGAAGATCGAATGGGACTTCTCCGGGGTCAAGCGTGCTGACAGTTCGCAGTTGCGTGAGCAGTACAAACAACTCGCGCGCACCACCGGACTGAAGTCTGTCGCACTCGGGGACGCGAACGCGCTCGATGCGGTCGCCGACGCGAACCGCATCGTCGCCGAGTATGAGTTCCCTTATCTTCCGCACGCGCCGATGGAGCCTTTGAACACGACCGTCAGGTTCGACGGCGACCGCGCGGAGGCTTGGGCTGGTTCGCAGTTTCAGACGTTCGATCAGATGGCGATTGCCGACGTGCTTGGGCTGAAAATCGAGCAGGTCACGTTTCACACAGAGATGGCGGGCGGCGGCTTCGGGCGGCGCGCCGTCACTGACTCGCACGTGCAACGCGAGGCGGCGCAGATCGCCAAGCGCCTGCGCGGCACTCCGGTCAAACTCGTCTGGTCGCGCGAAGACGACATACGCGGAGGCTACTACCGCCCGATGCACGTGCATCGCGTCGAAGTAGGGATAGGCGCGGACGGGATGCCCGCGGCGTGGCGGCACGTCATCGTGGGGCAGTCGCTGCTTGCAGGCACGCCCTTCGCCATGATGATGAAAGACGGCGTTGACAACTCGTCCGTTGAGGGCGCGTCCGACACGCATTACCAGATTCCTAACTTCAACGTCTCGGTTCATCATCCCAAAGTCAATGTGCCTGTGCTCTGGTGGCGCTCGGTCGGCAACACGCACACGGCATACGTGATGGAGACGCTCGTTGACGAGTTAGCCGCGCGCGCCAAAACAGACCCCATCGCTTATCGCCGCAAACTTCTCAAGCCGGAAGCCAAGAAGCTACTCGCCGCGTTAGACCTGTTGGACGCGAAGAGCGCGGCTTGGCGGCGCACTCTTCCGAAAGGTCATGCCGCCGGCATCTCCTGCCACGAGTCGTTCGGGACGGGCGTCGCCTGCGCCGTGGACGTTTCCATCGAGAACAAGCGACCCAAGATTCACCGCGTGACGGTCGCGGTTGACTGCGGGCTCGCGGTGAATCCGCTCACCATCGAGAGCCAGTTTCAGGCGGGCGTGGCGTTCGGCTTATCGCAACTGATGGCAAAGGGCGCGATCACGCTCAAGGACGGCTTGGTGGAGCAGAGGAACTTCGACGGCTACGTCCCGCCTTACATGCCCGACGCGCCGGTCGCGGTTGACGTTCACATCGTGCCGAGCGCCGAAGCACCTTCAGGCTGCGGCGAACCGCCGGTGCCGGTCATCTCCCCTGCGGTAGTCAACGCGCTCTTCAGGCTGACCGGGAAACGCTATCGTAGCCTGCCGCTCGTCACCATCTAGCCCCGCAGGAGTCGGATGGAAATAACGCAACTCGAATTTTTTCTGAAGATTGTCGAGGAAGGTAGTTTTTCAAAAGCCGCCGAACGCGCCTTTCGCACGCAGCCAGCGGTGAGCGTGGCGATCCGCCGCCTCGAAGAGGAGATCGGCGCACAGCTCTTCGACCGTTCACAGAAGACACCCACGCTGACAGAAGTCGGGCAAGTCTTTCACGGCTACGCCCGGCGCATCATCGGCTTACGCGATCAGGCGCGCGAAGTCGTGGCGGATATGCGCGAATTGAGGTCGGGGCGTGTGCGTGTGGGCGCTAACGAAAGCACTTCTCTCTACCTGCTACCCGACATCATCCTCGCCTTCCGTGCGCGCTTCCCGCAGGTCAAGGTGGAAATCTACCGCCATCCTTCCGAGCGTCTGCCGCGCGAAGTGCTCGAACGCAACGTGGACTTCGCCCTCACGGCGAACAAACCCGTGGACAGCGACCTCTCGGCTTTCCCCGTGCTGAAGGATGAATTGACTTTGATCGTAAGTCCCAGACACCCTCTGGCGAAGCGCGACTCGGTAACCGTCAAAGAGTTAGGGAATGAAGCCTTCCTCGCACACAACGTCAAGACGGCTTCGCGGCTGAAGGTGATCGAGGCATTCGCCAAACACCGCACACCGCTCAACATCACGCTGGAGCTGGCGACGGTGGAAACGATCAAGCAGTTCGTGAAGAAAGAGGTCGGCATCGCGTTCGTCCCGCGCATGTGCGTGACCGAGGAGTTGGAGCGGGGCACGCTCATCTCCGTCCCCGTGCGCAAACTCTCCTACACGCGCACTCTCTGGGTCATGCATCGTCGCGGCGCGAACGCCTCACACGCCGCCGCCGCCTTCCTCGAAGTGCTGCGCCAACACGCGCACACACAGGGCATCTAGCGTGCGCTCCATCAAGATGCGGCAACCCTCGCGCGGAAAACCGCAGCGCCGCGCGCCTTGGTAAAACTTATCAGTCTATAAAAATTATAACTTTGACTTGTCCGCTCTACGTCTCTAGCATGACGGCTCTTTGGAAGGGAGACGGCGGATGCCCGGCGTGGAACGGATAACTATTTTCGACACGACCCTGCGCGACGGCGAACAGTCGCCCGGTTGTTCGATGAATCTGGAGGAGAAGGTCAGACTCGCCAGACGCCTCGAAGCGTTGGGCGTTGACGTGATCGAAGCGGGCTTCCCCGTCGCGTCCGAAGGCGATTTTATGGCGGCGCGGGCGGTCGCCGCGAAATGCCGCCGCGTCACCGTCGCCGCGCTTTGTCGCACGACCGAGCAGGACGTTGTGCGCGCGTGGGAGGCGATCAGCGCTGCCGCGCGACCGCGCCTGCACGTCTTCGTCGCCACCTCCGACATTCACCTCGAACACAAACTCAAGAAGACGCGACGCGAAGTGCTGGAGATGACGCGCGCCGCCGTCACCCTCGCGCGCACGTTGACCGAGGACGTGGAGTTCTCCGCCGAGGACGCGACGCGCAGCGACGTTGAGTATCTTTGCGAAGTT
>JAVXVR010000293.1:0-6528 GCA_032230165.1 Acidobacteriota bacterium
CTTCTGTCT
Source organism: Acidobacteriota bacterium (assembly GCA_032230165.1). Lineage (GTDB taxonomy): Bacteria > Acidobacteriota > Blastocatellia > Pyrinomonadales > Pyrinomonadaceae > JAIVGV01. The sequence continues at coordinate 10 of JAVXVR010000293.1, forward strand.
CAAGTCTCCGCATCGCAATCACCCCAGAGGCAGCGGCGTAGGCTTCCAGCTTGTCCATACCTTTGCTGATAAGGTGCTGAGCAATTCTTTCGTGCTCGGCTTCCCTAACCTTGTCCTCGTCCGTCTTTACCATCTCGATTTCGTGAATTTGTTGTGCCTCGATGCGGCGGCGGAAACGACGTATTGCGTGCGAACAAACGCGGTATTTCTTTTCAAGATTATAGAGATCGTCAATGGTAATCCGATCATCAAGCTGATAGATGTCGAGTCTGACTAAGAGATCGAGCGCCTCTTTGTTGAGCTGACACAGATAGTCATTAAACTCTAGCTCGTCCATCTTTGAGCCTCTCAATCTGAATTAAGACACTACCCGCGCCCGATTATTCTACGCCTTCCAGCGCGCGTGTGAGGCGTGCCCACTCTTCGAGATTCAATGTTTCGGCGCGACGTTGCGGCTCGACGCCCGCCGCCGCGAGCGCCGCCGCCGCCCCGCCACGCGCTTCGACGCGCGCGCGCAGGGGCGTGGGCGCGCCGCGCAGGTTGTTGTGGATCGTCTTGCGTCGCTGTGCGAAGCCCGCGCTGACCGTCTGCCAGAGCAGCGTCTCGTCGCCAATGTCCGCCGCGATTTGGTCGCGCACGCGCAGGCGCGCGACTGTGCTCCACACTTTCGGGACGGGGCGAAACGCCGTGGGCGAAACGTCGAAGAGTCGTTCGGCTACGCAGTATGCTTCGACGAAGACGGAGAAGAAGCCGCGCTCCCCTGACCCCGGCGGCGCGGTGATGCGCTCGACCATCTCGCGCTGAAGCATCAAGATCATCTCCGTGATGCACGCGCGCTGGGCGATGAGCCTTTGCAGGATCGCGGTCGCGATGTTGTAAGGCAGGTTGGCGACGACGCGCGCGCGCACGGCGGGCTTGATCGCCGCGCAGTAATCAACTTCGAGCGCGTCACCGTGGACGAGCACGAAATTATCGTGCAGACCGAAACGCTCTTGCAGCACGGGCACCAGCTCTCGATCAAACTCGACCGCGACGAGACGTCCGACCGTCGGCATGAGGCGCGCGGTCAACGCGCCGCGTCCCGCGCCGATCTCGATGACCGTCTCGTCCGCACGCGGGTCGAGCGCGCGCACGACGCCAGCCGCCACGTTCTCATCGACGAGGAAGTTTTGACCGAGACTTTTCTTAGCGCGCAAAGCGATTTTTTTTCGGTGAACGAGCGTCAACGCACCAGAGTTTTCTCGATGCGCCGGTCGGGGACGAGCCACATGATCGCGACGGACACGTAGAGCACGTAGGCGAGCCACGGTCTGACGAACGCGAGCGGAATCGCCAGGATGTAGATCAGCGTCGAGACCTTGCCCTTGAAGTCGCTCCCAAACGCGACGCCCAACACGGAGTCTCTGCCGTGGAGTGTGACGAGCAGTCGCGCGAGGATGAAGTAGGCGATGCTGGCGGCGAGGAGCACCACGCCGTAAACCGCGCTGGGGAGCGCGGCGAAATGGTTCTCGCCCATCCATGCTGTGACGAACGGCACGAGCGAGAGCCAGAAGAGCAGGTGCAAATTCGCCCACAGGACGCGCCCATCAACGTGCTCCGCCGCCTGCAACATGTGATGGTGGTTGTTCCAGTAGATGCCGAGGAAGACGAAACTGAGCAGGTAGCTCAGAACCGTCGGCAGCAGCGGAAGCATTGCCGACAGACTCGCCTCGTGCGGTGGTCTCAGCTCCAGCACCATGATCGTGATCAGGATCGCGATCACGCCGTCGCTGAACGCTTCCATGCGCCCTTTATTCATGCCGGCTCACCGCGCGCTTCACCCCGCCTCACGTCGCGCTCACTTCCCGCCTCCCCTGTTTCGGATTCTTTGTTCGGGTAACCCGTGATCTCAACGTCTGCGCCGCGTCGCGTGATCTCAACATCTCGTAGGCGCAGCGCGTCGGCGATCTTTGCCGCGCCCACGCCGCCGACTGACGCGTGTGCGTCTCGACCGCCGATGATGAGCGGCGCGATGAAGAATGTGACTTTATCTACGAGCCCCGCGTCCATGAACATCCCTGCGACGGTCGCCCCGCCCTCGACGATCACGCTTTGCAGCGCACGCTCACTCAAGGCGGCGAGCACCGCACGCAAGTCGCGCGCGCCGCCCGGTTGCCGCACCACTTCTACGCCGCACGTTTCGAGCGCGGAAGTAGAGAGCGCGTCCGTCGCATCCCTCTCAGCGGAGGTGAAGACGACGACGGACGCTTCGCGAGCTGTGCGCGCGAGTTGCGAGTCGGGCGCAAGCCGTAACTTGTCGTCGAGCACGACGCGAACGAGCGGGCGGCGACGAGGCAAGTTACTTCGATCAGTGAGCAGAGGATCATCTGCGGTCGCTGTGCCCGCGCCGACGAGGATCGCGTCGTACTCGTGGCGCAGCTCATGGACTCTTGCGCGCGATTCCTCGCCCGTGATCCAGCGCGAGTCTCCGGTGCGGGTCGCGATTCGCCCATCGAGCGAGGTGGCGAGCTTGAGGTGAACGAAGGGACGGCGTACGCGGTGAAAGTGAAAATACTTTTCGTTGAGCCTTTCGGCTTCGCGCGCGAGCACGCCCGTCGAGACTTCAACGCCCGCCTCGCGCAAGTGCGCGAAGCCGCGCCCTGAGACGAGCGGGTTCGGGTCTTCCGTAGTCGAGACGACGCGGCTGATGCCGGCGCGTATGAGCGCGTCCGTGCACGGCGGCGTGCGCCCGTGGTGCGCGTGCGGCTCCAAAGAGACGTAGGCGGTCGTGCCCCGCGCACGCGCGCCAGCCTGTTCGAGCGCGATGGTTTCGGCGTGGCTGATTTGATCGTAGAGGTAGAAGCCTTCGCCGACGACTTCGCCGTCCGCGCGCGCGATGACGCAGCCGACGAGAGGGCTCGGACTCACTTGCCCCGTGCCGCGCGCGGCGAGTTCGAGCGCGCGCGACATTAAGCGATGATCCGTATCATCGCCAAGCTTACTTTCGCTACTCAAAGTTGCCGTCATTCGGAATCGGGCTTGTAATAGTAAGGCGGGTCGGGATTGTAGTAACGGCTCTCCTCGAATCCGCGGCGGATGTCTGGCGGGAAAACGTCGTAAAGCCGCCTGTAATAATTTTCCTTTAAGAGGTGCATTGCACCACACTCATCGTCGCCCAAGAATTTGTTCACGCTTTCTAAAGTTGGGAAATGATCAGGGTTATGAAAGAAATTGACGAGTAAGCCGAAGGTCTGGTACGCGTACATCAAATCTCTGAGCGAGACTTCGATCTTTCGATCCAGAGAAATCGTATCAAGCCCATACTCAACTTGTTCTTCGACGCCCGTGTAGTTCTTCATAAGGTATTTCCTCTACTCATGCGAAGAGGCTGTTGACGTACTGCTCCGGGTCGAAGACGACGAGGTCGTCAACTTTCTCGCCGATGCCGACGTAGCGGATCGGGAGCTTCAACTCGCGCGCGATGGCGACGGCGATGCCGCCCTTCGCCGTGCCGTCGAGCTTGGTCAGCACGATGCCGGTCACGCCCGCGACTTTTAAGAACTGCCGCGCCTGCTCTAACCCGTTTTGTCCCGTCACGGCATCAAGGACGAGTAAAGTTTCATGCGGCGCGCCTTCGACCTCGCGACCCGCGACGCGCTTCATCTTCTCAAGCTCCGCCATCAAGTTCGACTTGTTGTGCAGACGCCCGGCGGTGTCAACGATGAGCACGTCGCTTGCGCGCGCCTTCGCCGCCTTGAGCGCGTCGAAGAGGACTGCCGCCGGGTCAGTGCCTTGCTTCTGCTGTATGAGCGGGACGCCTGTGCGCTCCGCCCAGATGGCGAGCTGATCGGTGGCGGCGGCGCGGAAGGTGTCGGCGGCGCAGATCAAAACGTCGTTGCCCTCTGCCTTGATCCGCTGCGCGAGCTTGCCGATGGTCGTGGTCTTCCCGACGCCGTTGACGCCGACGATCATCAAGACGTAAGGCGCGACCGTCTCCGGCACGCTCTCCTCGCTCGCGACACCTTCGCGCTCCGAGGCGCGCAGGATCGAAAGCAGCTCGTTCTTGATCGAAGCTTTGAGCGCGGCGATGTCGTTGATCTCTTTGCGCGTGATGCCGCGTCGAACAGTTTCGAGGATGTCGAGTGTGGTCGGCACGCCGATGTCTGCGGCGATGAGAGCCTCTTCGAGTTCGTCGAGGAGTTCCGCGTCGATGACCTTGCGCCCCTGAAAGACCGTGTCGATCCGCTCCGAGAGCGACTCGCGCGTCTTCTCGACGGCGCGCTGGAAGCGTTTGGCGAAAGCCTGTTCGAGCGCGGCTTCTTCCGCCTGCAACTCTTCCATCGTGCGGTCGAGACCGAGAATGGAGGTCTGGAACGGCGAGCGCGAAGGGACGGGGCGCGGCGGAGGCGTCGCCGCGCGCGTGGGCTCAACTCTCTCGCGCGCCGATTCAGTAACGGGCGGGTGTGGCGGCGCGACCGCGTGAGTCGCTTCTGTAGATGCGCCAATTGTGGGTGCTGCGCCGCCCGTCTCGACCGTCGGAAGCGGTGTCGGCGCGCCACCCGTCGCGGTCGGCTCGATTCGCGACTTGGCGGGCGTCTGTGTTGGGGGCGGAGTCGGGGCGGCGGGCGGTTGTGTTTGCGCGCCGGACGCGTCCATCGTCTCTGTGCGAGCGGCGGGCGCGGGTTCGTTAAGACCCAGCGTGATGAAGCGTTCCTTATTTTTGCGTCGCCAAAATGCCATGAAGTTTATCTATCCGTTTGCGATCTGTTCAGTATTTGAAGTGTGAGAGTATAACTGCAAGAGTAGTGCGCGGACAAAAGCGGTGAGCCCGTGCACAGATAAAGACGGCAGCTTGAAAGGAAGCTGCCGTCTTTATCTATGCTTAATGGGTGATGCTTCTTTACGGCTGTGGCGTCGGCTGCGACTTCGGCGCGTCGATCTTCGCATCACCCGACTCGGTCTTGAAGCGTTTGAAGTTGCTCCACTCGGTCATCTCATAAACGCTCATTTTCTTGAAGATGAAGCCCTTGCCGTTGGCGTTCCAGTGGTAGAAGCGCGGCACCCAGTAGCCGTCCGGCATGTGCGCGCGCTCGAAGACGAAGCCCGCGCCTTTGATGTTCATCAGGAGTCCACCGCCGAGCTTGAAATCGTCCGTCAGTCGCGCCTCGATGCGCGCGACGACCTTGTCCGCCGCGTCGATCCAGATGAGCCCGACGATCTTTTTCAGAATCTCGTCGTTCTTCGACTTCGGCACGAAGTCGGCACGGGCGCGATAGTCGAAGACGATTGCCTCGCGCCCTTTGAAAATTTCGCGGCGCGGCGAGACGAATTCGCTGGCGCGCAGCAGATCGTCGAGACCGAAGCCGTAGTCGCCGAGAGCGATGCGGAAGCCGCCCGCGCCCTTCCTTTGGTTCGGGTCGGGCTTGTCGTTCTCGTGCGCGGCGAGATAGTCGGCGACCTGCTTCTCCTGCTTGGCGGCGGCGGCGGCAGAGAGCGGCGCGCCGTTCTCCTCGACGAGCTTGCCGACGCTCTGACCCTTCGGCGTCATGAAGATGTCTAAGACCCTCGAAGTCTCTTTCGTCGTCTCACCTTTCTCGTTCAGCTCGCGCTCTATGTGTTTGACCGTGTAGGTGAACTCTTCATATTTGACGTTCGTCGCGGGCTCTTTCTCCAACACCTCTTTGATGAGCGCGCGCGCGTCCAAGCCCTCAGCCTTCGGCGCGTCGAAGACGCTCGCCGCAAAGCTTGTGTTGTAATGCACCGATTGAAGAGTGAGCGTTACCGTGCCCAAATCTTCGAGATTTAACTCAACGCGGTGCGGATACCTCATGTCTTTCTGACCCAGAGGGTAGTCGTCGTAGCGCGCAAGCATGTGAGAGTCACTGTCTTGGACGGCGAGGAGCAGCTTCGTCGTCGCGCCAAAGAGGTAGCGCACGCGTGCGCCGTCGCGCGAACGAAACTCGACGGCGTAAGCCTGCTCAGTCCCGACGGTCTCGACGCCGACCGTCAGCGCGGAGAGGTTCAGCTTTTTGTAGTCGAAGAGCTTCGACGCTTCGAGCGTGGCGCGCAGGCGCGCGAGCTTGGCGCGCTCGTCCGTCAGAGTCCGCACGACGCTATCGCGCCCGCGCACCCAAGCCGCGCGCGGCGTCGTGCCCCAGCTCGTCTCGCCGCCAGCGAGTTGCACCGAGCCGTACACGGACGCGGGCGACTGCGTGCGCGTCGTCGCGCGCCCGTCCCGTTGATCCGCCGTGCTCGCCGTCCACTCGTAGGTCGCGTCCGAGATGGCGGCGAGTCGCCGCTTGCCGCCGACGGCTTTGGCGTAGTCGCCGATGATTTTGTCAGGCGCGGGCAGCTTCTGCCGCGCCGCGTCCGCCTGCTTTTGCGCCGCCGCGGTGAGCGCAAAGGCGAGCGTGAGAAAGAGAACGTTGAGCGCGCTGAGACCACGCCGGAGCGCGACTGTTGAGGACGCCGACCGAAGCGCGCGTGCGTGGCTGTGTGTCATTGAGAGGGATTCCTTCCGTTCGTTAATGTGGGGCGTCG
>JAVXVR010000411.1:0-6325 GCA_032230165.1 Acidobacteriota bacterium
TCTTTAACTCGACAGTGATCGCCGCGCTCGGCTTGAGCGCGGCGATTCCCACTTCGGCGCAAAAAAGAAGGACGACGACGCGCAAGCAGACGGTCGCGCAGACTTCGACAGAGCCCGCAGCGGCGAAGAAGAACCAGCGCGCCGCGGACGACACAGTGTCGCCACCGACAGGCGCGAGCAGCGGCGTCGAAGCAAGCCCGCCCGTCAAGAAGAACGCCGACGCGCGCGCCGCCGCGCAGTCGAACGAGCCTGCGACGGCGAACGGCGTTGACGCGAAGAAGAACGCCGACGGGGTGCGCTACGTCTACGAGTTCTCACAGCCCGACTTCGACGTGCGTCGCGTCCGCATCGAGCACGACGCGGCGGGTCACGGGCAGATCACCTTCGAGCGCAAGAACGAGGAGAAGCCACTCACCGAGCCGCTTGAGATCACACCCACGGCGTTCGCGCGCATCGTCTCGGCGTGGGAGGCTCTGAAGTTTCTGGATTCCGACGCGAGCTATCAAGCCGACAAGCACTTCGCCAACATGGGTACGATTCGTCTCTCGATGAAGCGCGGGGCGCGCGAGCGCGCGACCGAGTTCGACTGGACGAACAACGAGCAGGCGGCGTCGCTCAAGCGCGAGTATCAGCGTCTAACCGATCAAGAACTCTTCGTCTTCGACATAGATATCGCGCGGCAGTACCAGCCCTCCGAGACGGTCAGGATTCTCAAGCGGCTGGAAATCCTCCTCGACCACGACGAAATCTCCGACAAGTCTGCGCTCGCGCCGCTCCTCAACGATCTCACGACGGACGAGCGCATCCCGCTCATCGCGCGCAACCAAGCCGCGCGGCTGCTTAAAAAAATCGAGAAAGAAACGAAGTAACGGAGTCGGCTTCAGTAGCGCGCACCTTCGCGTCGCTCGCCGACGACACGATAGTCGCGCTCGTCGATTGCACGCTGCACAACGGCGCGGTTCGTGTAGAGAGAGGTGTGCGCGCGTCTGTCGAGCGCGAGCCCCACGTGGAAGACGACGCCGCAGGCGAGAAATATGGCGGCGAAGATTTGCCAGCCGCGTCGCGTGAGGTACGGCGACCAGCAGTAGAGGCTGTAGAGCATGGCGAGCGGGAACGTCAGGTAGAAGGTGTGCGAGTGGGGTGGGCGGAAGGAGAAGAGGTAGAGCACGAAGAGCAGCGCGAGTGTAGCGGCTGAGATCAGTTTGATCGCACGCCAGTCGCGCTGCGTGTGAGATTGTTTGAACCAGAGGGCGACGAGCAGCGCGGGCTGAATGAGTCCAACCGCCGTCAGGAATGCGACGAAGGGCGCGAGCCACAAATGTTCGCGCACGAACGAGAGCCGCCTGGCGTTGTTGCCGCCGATAAAGCGCGGCAGCTCGAAGCTCGCGAATGAGAGGAATCTACCCAGGATTCCTTCGACCGGATTCAAGACCCGCTTCAAATTCTCGACGTTGAAGACGACGACCGCCGCCGTGTCGCCCGTCCCGCCCGTGAAGCCATACTTCAGATAAGTCGGAATGAGCAACGCGCCCGGCAGAGCCGCGCCGCACGCGAACCACGCAAGCGAGCGAACCGCACGCCAGCCCCGCTCTCGCAGTTGAAAGTAGATGGTGGCGAGCGAGAAGATAAAGAGTACGACCCAGGACAAGTGGAACTGCATCACCCACAGCAGCCCGAAGCCCTGCATGAAGTTCGCGAGTCGCACACTGACGAGTTCGCGGCGCGTGTGCGGGCAGGTCTCAAGCCAGCCGACGAAAAAAATGCTCGCGCCCGTGAGCACGTATGAAGGGTTGAGGACGTGCGTGGAGAGGTTGAGCGTCCACGGCGCGGTCAAGAGCCAAGCCCAGACGATCCAGCCGGGGATTTCCGGCAGACGCCGTGTGAAGTACCACGCGAGCAGCGAGAGGCTCGCGAACGAGAGCAGATTGAGCAAAACGTAAGGAGCTTCGGGCACAGGGTAAATGAAGAAGGGAAGACCGACCGTAAGCCCTTGCAGTGCGCCGGGCACCTGGATGGTCTGCGTTACGTCGGGACCGAAATAGGGGAAGGCGTGCGTCGCGTAGAACTTGAGACCGATGAGATAGATTTGCTTCTCGTCATCCGTCCAGAAGTCGGAGCAGACGCCGAACCAGAGGCGGAAGAGAAAGGCGCAGGCGAGAAAAAGCGCGTAGAGGATTTTTCGGCGCGCTGGCGTCATCGTGGGGCAGAGCGCGCGATTCAGTCGGCGGCGCTCGTCAACTCCTCGTCGGTCGCCGTCTCTTCGGCGGGCGTAAACCTGATGCGGCGGATGCGGTGGCGATCAACGCGCTCGACCGCGAACGTCGCACCTTCGTGCTCGACCGTCTCACCGGGCTTCAGTATCCGACCCGCGCGCGCGAGCATGAAGCCCGCGAGCGTCGTGTAGCCCGCCTCTTCCGGCAGCTTCAACTTGAAGCGGCGGTTGGCGTCGCGCACGGCGAGCATCCCGTCCAGGAGGAACGTGCCGTCGGGCTGCTCGGCGATCTGCGCGCGCGTCTCCTCGTCGTACTCGTCGTTGATCTCGCCGACGATCTCCTCTAACAAGTCTTCGAGCGTGACGATGCCTTCGATGCCGCCGTGCTCGTCAACGACGAAGGCGAGGTGCGTGCGCGCCGACTGCATCTGCGCGAGCACGGAGCCGAGGCGCGCGGCGGCGGGCACGAAGAGGGGCGGGTGCAGCACGCGCTCCATGTCGAACTCGACCGAACCCTCGCGGCGCAGGCAAGGCATGATGTCCTTCATGAAGAGCACGCCCACCACGTCGTCGAACCGCTCGCGAAAGACAGGCAGGCGCGAGTAGCCCAGCTCACAGAAGGCGCGCTCGGCGTCTTCGAGCGTCGCCGTGATGGGCAGCGCAGAGACCGCTGTGCGCGGCACCATCGCCTCGCGCACCTCTGCCTCAGCGAAGTCGAAGACGCGGTTGATGAGCTGTTGCTCGTCTGCCTCGATATGTCCGCTCTTGTGCGAGAGATCGACGAGCTGTCGAATCTCGTCCTCCGTGTAGATCATGGCGTGCTCGGCGGTCGAGTGCATGCCGAGCAGCCGGATGACGCGCGTGCCTGCCCAGTTGAGCGCGCGGATGGGAAGACGAAAGACTTTCGAGAAGAGCTGCATCGGCAGCGAGGTGAAGATGACGACGCGCTCTGTGCGCTCGATGCCGAGCATCTTCGGGACTTGTTCGCCGAGCACGATGTGGAACGCCGTAATGACAGCGAAGCCAACGACGAACGCGATGGCGTGACGCCAGACTTCCGTGAGCCCTGAGAGCGGTCGCTCCAGCAGTTGCGCCACGGTCGGCTCGCCCAGCCAGCCCAAGCCGAGCGAGGCGAGCGTAATGCCGAGTTGCGTGGCGGAGATGTACGTGCCGAGGTTGTCCTTGAGCGCGAGCACGCGGCGCGCGCCGCGGTCGCCCGCCTCGGCGAGCGTCGCGATCCTCATGCGGCGCACGCCGACCATCGAGAACTCCGAGGCGACGAAGAAGCCGTTCGCCAGCACCAGCAGCACGACGGCTAAAATTTTCAGCGCGATGATCATCCGTCTGATCGAAAGCCCGCCCGAAGTCTTCCGGGCGCGACGCTCGTCTGTCGTTCGTTGGAATACTACAAAAGCTTATGGCGATAAGGCGCGGCGCGTCAACAAACGGCATACGCAGTTAACCCCCAACGCCGCCGTGCCGCAGCGAATCATCCTGCCTGTGCGCCGCTGGCGCGCTCGTGGAGCCGTCGGCAGAACTCAACGACGCGGTTCTCAGCCCAGAAGCGATCTTCGCCGTGCACGGCGTCGGCGACGAAGCCGACGTGCCCGCCGTGACGCGGCGCGAGAAAGACGACGCACGGGTTTGACTCAAGCGACGGGTGGCGGAACGAGTCGAAAGGGACGAACGGATCATCCTCGGCGTGGATGATGAGCGTGGGGACGCGTATCCCGGCGACGAATTGCAGCGCGCTCGAACGCGCATAGTAGTCGTCGGCGTTGCTAAAGCCGCCGTGCGGGGCGGTGTAAATTTCGTCGAACTCGCGGACGGTGCGGACGTCTTTGAGTTGTCGGGCGTCGTAACGCTCCGGGTAAAGCTCGGCGGCGCGGCGCATACGTTTCTTGAGACTCACGACGAAGCGTTGGTTGTAGAGCGCGTTGGAGCGGCGCGAGATGGCGACGGCGCACGTAGCGAGATCGAGCGAAGGCGAGATGGCGCAGACGCCTTTGATCGCGGGCGGCGCATCCTTGCCCAACTCGCCCGCGAGTTTCAGACACTGGTTGCCGCCGAGCGAAAAACCCGCGAGGTAAATTTCCGTCAAGCGGTCGCGCGTCGAAAGCTCCTGGGTTATCGCGGCGAGGTCTTGCGTCATGCCGCTGTGGTAGAGCGTGGGGGCGAGGTGTTCTGTGCCGCCGCAGGTGCGTATATTCATGCGCAGGGCATTGAAGCCCGCGCGATACGCCTTGTCCGCCGTGCCGAGCATGTAAACCGACTCGCTCGAGCCTTCCAAGCCGTGGACGATCAGCATCGTCGGCGCAGACTCTCTCTGCACTTGCCAACGGCAACGCACGAGCACGCTGACACCGGGCTCAACCTCGAAGAGCCGCGCCTCGTCCGCGCTCGCGGCGCGAAGCAAACGGCGGCTGCGCGGGAAGGCATAGGCGAAGAGCGTCTGCGCGTGCCCGCCGCGGAAGAGTCGGTGCGGGCGAAACGGCTTGGCTGCCAGAGCCCGCGTGATCTCGCTCAGATCGTTTGATTGAGCATTCATCAGACGAGGCGCGGAGGCTCTGCGGGCTGCGGATCGATGGCGGGCGGCGGCGCGTCGGGCTCTGTGACGGGCGCGCGCGGCGTCGGCGCGTCGGGCGGAAGAGGCAGGGGCTCAGGCTTTGACGGATCGGGCTGTACGGGATCGTCCGGGTGTGTGGGCGGCACATGCGGCGGCTCTGTGTCAGCGGCGCGGCGCGGTTGGATGAGTTTGAGATCGTCGCTGTCTTGAATGTCGTTCGTCATCGTCGCGATGATGCGCAGAGACGGGAGGGCGCGTCAAGCGAATGACGGGCGCGGCTCCACGTCGTCTCGCGGCTAGAAGCGGGCAAGGTGACCGCGCAAGCGGCTGTAGAGCCAGGAAACAAGAAGTGATGCCGCCGTCGCCGTGCTCAGAAAAAGCGTGATCGCCCGCGCGCTCGCGGAGGTAGTGAGATGGCTGGCGACGGTGACGAGGACGAGCCACGGCAGCAGCGTCATGAGCACTTGGAGCGGTTTTGTGACGAGCAGGCGCGCGCCCGCGCCGACCATCTGCGCATCGTAATTGGGTCTGTGATTGTCGTCGCGCGGCGGATTGTGAAAAGAGTATTTGCCGTTGAAGATCGCGTCGAACATGACGCCGACGACGCGCCGATGATCGAAGTAGGCGGAGTGGCTTGCGCCGGGCGCGGGGAAGACGAAACTCGATACCTGCGTATTATCAACGGCGAGATCGACGAAGAGCCGGTTGGACGGAGTTTCGAGCGAGCTTGAGATAATGTCGCCCTGATCCCAGAAGTTGATCCAGTGCATGTTACGCTGGCGGTTCTTGGCAAAGGGGATTTCGCCGATGTCGCCGCGCAGCGTCTCCGAGACGCGGTTGTAGCGGTGATACCTGCCCGCGTAGCTCTCGAAAAAGTAATGAACCTTATCGACGGGGCTGCCGAAGGTGATCAAGAGATCGAGCTTGTCGAGCGGGATGGGACGGAAGAGCGGAGCTTGGTCTTTGCGCGCGCGGTTGTAGCGACCGAGCTGGAGCAGCGCGTCGTGGGCGATGGTCGTGCCGAGGCTGTGCGCGACGACGACCATGCGGTCGCACTCGTCGTCTTCGAGGATGAAGCGGAGCAGATCGGTTGACATCTTCAAGACCGACTTGCGCTTCTCGAACTTCTCGTTCGTCTCCTCGTAGGTCGTCCACGTCTGCACGTCGCCCAGATAGTCGCGCAAGAACTTCGTCACGCCCGACAGACCCGCGAGCAGCACGAGGATGGCGCTCACGTTCTTCCAGCTCGGCGTCAGCATCTCGTCGAGGTTGACGAAACCGGCGCGCTGGACGACCGCCGAGACGCCGCTGCCGCCGAGCCACTTGAGCAGCAGGACAATCGCGGCGGCGAGCGTGCCGACGCCGAGCAGGAGCACGAGCAGGAGCGTGAGCAGGACGAAGGCGTTGCGCAACTCTGAGCGGAGGTAGTGGGCGTGCCAGTGGCTCGTCATCGCGAGGAGACGCAGGCGGCATGGCTCGTCCAGCTTCACGTGATCGGAGCGCAGGTATTCGAGAAACTCTCTGTACTTCCCTGCGGGGTAAGCGCG
>JAVXVR010000421.1:0-4067 GCA_032230165.1 Acidobacteriota bacterium
TTGCGCCGCGTGGCGGGCGTCATCGTCACGCACGGGCAGTTGGCGACCGAGTTGCTTGCCGCCGCCGAGATGATCATCGGAGCCGTCGCGCACATCGCGGCGATCTCTATCGGCTGGCAGGACGACACCGACGCCGCACACGACGAGGTCGAGCGCGCCATCGCGCGCGTCTCGCAGGGGCGCGGCGTGCTGCTGCTGACAGACATGTTCGGCGGGACGCCGACCAACATTGCTTCGATGTTCTTGTCGGAAGATGTCGAAGTGGTAACGGGTGTCAACCTGCCGATGGTCATCAAGCTGGCGACGCAGACCGGGGAAGAGCCGCTCGCGGAACTCGCGCGCCGTGTGCGCGATCAAGGTCGCGAGGCGATCTATCTGGCAGGCGAGCTGCTCGCCGCGCCGAAGGAGGGGTGAAAGCTGTCTGTTGTCCGTTGTCCGTCGTCAGTTGTCAGTTGTCGGTCGTTAACTATTTCATCGGTGTGACGTGCGTGGGCTATGAACAACGGACAACGGACCACCGACAAACATGATCGAATGCCGCGTCACGATCGTTAACCGTCTGGGCTTGCACGCGCGTGCGGCGGCGAAGCTCGTGCGCGCGGCGGGAGAGTTTCGCAGCAACGTCAAACTCGAGCGCGCGGACGGGGGCGCGTCCGCCGACGCGAAGTCTATCTTGAGCGTGCTGATGTTGGCGGCGGCGCGCGGCACCGAGTTGAGAGTAATTGCAGAGGGCACGGACGAGGCACAGGCGGTCGAAGCCGTGTGTCGTCTCATCGAAGACAGCTTTGGCGAAGACAGTGAAGTGTGAGTATGCGTAGGAAGCAGAGCAGGGGAGAGCGGCGCTGGCGCGGCGTCGGGGTCTCAGAAGGCGCGGCGGTCGGGCGCGTGCTGAGAGTCCATGTCGGCGCGGAGCGCAACGTCTATCGCGCCACGCTCGAAGCCGCCGACATCGAGCGCGAGGTGCGCCGCCTGCGCGCCGCCGTGCGTCTCTCGCGCCGACAACTCCGCGCCGTCAAGCGTCGCGCCGAACAACTCCTCGGCGCGGAGCACGCCTACATCTTCGACGCGCACCTGCTGATGCTCGAAGATCGAAAGCTGATCGACGAGATCGAAGACTACGTGCGGCAAGAGCGCGCCAACGCCGAGTGGGCGGTCAAAGTCGTCGCCGACAGGCTGCTCGCCGTCTATGCCGAGATCAAGGACGACTATTTGCGCGAGCGCAGCTCCGACATCGAGGACGTGCTGCGTCGCCTGCTCGTCGCGCTCGGCGGTGAACCGACCCCGCGCCATTTGAGCGAAGACGCCGTTCTCGTCGCCGACGAGCTACTCCCTTCAGCCGTCGTCGGTCTCGACTTCACACGGGTGCGCGCCGTCGTCTCCGACGCGGGCGGTTGGACTTCACACACGGCGATCCTCGCGCGCGGGCTTGGCATCCCGGCGGTAGTGGGCTTGCGCGATCTCTATCGACACGCGCGCACGGGCGATGAGATCGCGGTCGATGCCGTGAGCGGCGAGGTGGTGCTGCGCCCTTCGGCGGAGACGGCAGAGAAGTTTCGCGAAGTCGCGGCGCGGCTCAAGCCCGCGGGTGCAGCAACCGTCGTGAGCGATGAGAACGTGCGCGCGCCGCTCTTGACGCAAGATGGCGTCGAGATCATTTTGCGCGCGAACGTCGAGCTGCCCGCCGAGTACGACGGCGTGCGGCGATTCGGCGCGCGTGGCGTCGGACTCTACCGCTCGGAATTTCTTTTCGCGCAGCGAAGCGGCGCGCCGACCGAGGAAGAGCAGTACGCGGCTTACGTTGAGTTGGCGAACATTGCGGGTGCGGGTGGTGCGTGCGTGCGCCTCTTCGATCTCGGCGGCGACAAGCTTTCGCCAACGGCGCTCGACGCGGAGCGCAACCCTGCGCTCGGCTTGCGCGCCATACGCCTGTGCCTGCGGCGAGAGGACGTTTTGAGAACGCAGGCGCGCGCCGTGCTGCGTGCCGCCGCGCGCGGACGTCTCGATCTCGTGCTGCCGATGATCTCGGACGTTTCGGACGTGCGTCGCGCGCGTGCGATCATCGAGGAAGAGCGCGCGCGACTCGTCCGCGAAGGCATTGAGATCGGCGCGACGAGGATCGGCGCAATGATCGAAGTGCCTTCGGCGGTCATCGTGGCGGATCGACTCGCGCGCGAAGTGGACTTCTTCAGTCTGGGCACGAACGATCTCGTGCAGTACACGCTCGCTGTTGACCGGAGCAACGACGAGGTCGCCGAATGGTTTCGCACGCTCCACCCGGCGGTGCTCGATTCCATCAGCCGCACGATCACAGCCGCCAACGGCGCGGGGATTCCGGCAATCGTCTGCGGCGAGATGGCGGGCACGCCCGCCTACGCCGTCGTCCTCGTGGGCTTGGGCGCGCGCGACCTTTCGATGACGGCGACGGCGCTCCCACGCGTGCGCCGCGCTCTCGCCGGAATAGACGCCGCGAGCGCGGAAGAGATCGCGCGCGAATGCATGGAATGCGCCGGGGCGGATGAGGCTGAGGAGTTGGTGCGCGTGCGGCTCGGCGAGATGTGGGGCGAACTATTCCCGCCAAAAACCTTGCCAGCCGCCAAACGCGAAGGTTACAATTTCAGCCGGGTTGAGCCCATAATTTCGACTTCGTCCTGACGAATCCGCTCCGGTAGAGCCGTTTCCGCCCGCCACGCCAACCGCGCACGGAGATTTTCACCCGACAACTTTTGCGAAGGAGGGCTCGTTCGTCGTTTAATAAGCTCAGGCGCGGGGATTCTGAAGACGCCCGCACGAGTCGCGACCGATTTTCTTCTTCCGCGAGACGAACGACCAAACCGCCATTTGCCCGGCGGAGTTCGACGGCGCGGGACGCGACGGGGGAAGTTGAGTGCATGATGAGTAAAGTTTTACGTCAGTCGGCTTTCGCGCTCGCGCTGCTGTGCGCGCTCGGCGCAGCCGACGCCAGGGCGCAGCGCGTGGGTCCCGTCGAAGACGACGCGGCGACGCCGTCCGACGGCGCGAAGGCTGCCGACGAGAAGAAGAAAGAGCCAAAGCCGGACGCGAAGACCGGGGAGAAGTCGCCGTCGAAGTCTGAGCCAAAGAGGGAAGTGGGCGAGGCGAGGCGCGACCAATTCACCGCCCCCGTCACGACAACCTCAGTCGCGCCGACGCCGCAGGGCGAGAAGACAGCTTCGAGCGCCGCGGGCGACGCAACCCCCGAGGCGACGCCAACCGTTTCGCCGATGCCCGTCCACGGTAGCCCTTCAATCGGCGCGCTCCCGCCGCCGCCGAAGTACGAGCCGCCACAGCCCATCAAAGCGGACATTCCTGCTGCCGCCTCTTCAACTCAAAATAACCCGTCGGGCGGCAGCATGAACGCCGCCCCCGCCGCGACGCCGACAGGCATCTACCGCATCGGCATCGGCGACATCCTCGACATCCGTCTCGTCAACGGCATGTCGAAAGACTTCACGCTCTTCACGGTGCTCGCGAACGGGACGATTGACTACCCGCTGGCGGGCGAGCCTGTCAGCGTATTGAACCTGACGACCGATGAGATCGGCACGCGACTTTCAGCCGCCCTGAAGCGGCGCGGCATCTTCGACCGCGCGCAGTTCCAGATCAACGTGCGCGACTACGCGAGCCACACCGTCCTTGTGAGCGGTCTCGTCGAGCAGCCGGGTCAGAAAGTTTTACGCCGCGAAGCCGTGCCGCTCTACGTCGTGCTCGCCGAAGCCTTCCCGCGCTCAGACGCCGGTCGCGTCGTCGTCATCTCGCGCTCGACGGGCGGCACGAAGACTTTAGACCTTGCCGACTCGAACGCGCTGAACGAGCTCGTCTCAAACGGCGACGTGATCAACGTGCAGCCACGCCCGCAGGAGTTCTTCTACATCGCCGGGCTGGTGGGCGCGGCAGGGCAGAAGGATTACCACGCGGGCATGACGCTCACGCAGGCGATCCTCGCGGCGGGCGGTGTTGCGCGCGGTGCAGGCACACGCACCGTCGTCACGGTCGCGCGACAAGCCCCTGACGGTCGGCTCATTCCCGTCGAGTACGTGTTGCAGGAGATC
>JAVXVR010000496.1:0-6831 GCA_032230165.1 Acidobacteriota bacterium
TGCATTGAAGTGGGTGCGAGTAAATGTCTTTGAGCGTGCCCGTGAGAAACAGCAGAAGGACGGCTTAGTGTGGTTAGGAATTGGCGCGGCTGTTCTTTGGCTGATAAATAGAGAAAACTAAACCGAGTTTCGCTTTATCTTTGTACCTTGCCACCATGATCCGCATCGTCACCTACAACGTCCACAAGTGTCAGGGGCTCGACCGGCGCGTGCGACCGGCGCGGATCGCGTCCGTCTTGCGCGAGTTGGACGCGGATGTGATCGCTTTGCAGGAGGTGGTGTGTCGCGCGGGCGCGGAGACGCCGGAGATGGATCAGGCGAAGTTCATCGCCGCGGAGTTAGGCTACGAGTATTGTCTGGGCGAGAACCGCAAGCACAGGGGCGCGGCTTACGGGAACGTGATCTTAAGCCGCCTGCCGTGGGGCTGTGTGGAGAATCACGACATCACCTGGCGCGGTCGCGAGCCGCGGGGCGCGCTGCGCGTGGACATACAGCTCGACGACGGCGCAGGGCGACAGTTGCCGCTGCATCTCTTTAACGTCCACCTCGGCACGGCGTTCATCGAGCGGCGGCATCAGGCGCGGCAGCTCGTCGGCGAGAAAATCCTGCGCAGCCCCGCGCTCGAAGGCGTGCGCGTCGTCGTCGGCGACTTCAACGAGTTTCCGCGGGGCTTAGCGACGCGCCTGCTCTCCGAAGAGCTGCGCGCCGCGGACATACGCACGCACCTCAAGAGCACGCGCACCTATCCGGGCGTGCTCCCCGTCGCGCACCTCGACCACATCTACTTCGAGCCGCCGCTCGAACTCACGCGCCTCACGCTTCACAAAAGCCTGACCGCGCTCGTCGCCTCGGATCATTTGCCGCTCGTCGCGGACTTTGAGCTGCGCGCGCCGTGACGCGCGACGCACGCGCTCTCGCTGCGTCAGTTGGTCGCGCGAGCCGGTGCGGGCGCGTTGAGTGCCCGCGGCGCTTCGGCGACGGCATATGCCATGACCGCTAAGGTGGCGACGCAGAAGGCGAGATCGTTCGGGTCGATCTTATCTATCGTGTCGGCTTGTGTGTGGTGTATGTCGAAATAGCGCTCGTTGTCGGAGTCGAGCCCCGCGCCGATCACGCCGTCGCGCATCATGGGTCCGATGTCCGTGCCGCCGCCGTCCGCGCCGATGCGCCCGGCGCGTATGACGGAGAGGAGTTTCGCCAACTCTTCGAGGTCTGCGCGTGCCTGCGCGGGCGCGTTCGCCGCGAGACCTAAGCCCTGTGGGCGATAGATGCCTTCGTCCGATTCGACGACGAAGACGTGCTTGGCGAGTTCCGCGAGGTGCGCATCGTGATAGGCGTTGCCGCCGCGCGTGCCGTTCTCCTCGTTCGTCCAGAGCACGACGCGGATGGTGCGGCGCGGTCTGAGGTTCAACTCTTTGAGAAGTCGCACGGCTTCCCAAGCGGCGATGCAGCTCCCGCCGTCGTCGTGCGCGCCCTGTCCCACGTCCCATGAGTCGAAGTGACCACTGAGCAAAACGATCTCATCCGGCTTCTCCCTGCCCCGTAGCTCCGCGACGACGTTAGCCGACTCTGCGTCGGGCAGAAACTTCGCCTGCATCTTGAGCGTCAAAGTCGGGCGCTCGCCGCGCTCCTGCATCCGCTGCAACATCTCCGCCGCCTCAATCGTGATCGCGGCGGCGGGAATCTTTGGCTGATCCGCCGCGTAGTTCATCGCGCCCGTGTGCGGCGTTTGCAGACTGACGGGCGTGACCGAGCGCACGATCGCCGCAACCGCGCCGTACTTCGCCGCGCGCGAAGCCCCCGCGCCGCGATACTGCACGGTCGCGCCGTAAGACGTGAACGGCGCGTTATAGACGACGATGCGACCGCGCACCTCAGCCGAGCGCGCCTCAAGCTCGTCGAAGGTGCGCACGACCAGTGCTTCGGCGGTAATGCCTTCGGGCGGTGTGCCGATGCTGTTGCCAAGTCCGAGCATCGCGAGTTTCCGGCTGACGGGACTCGTCAACTCAAGGCTCTCTTCGCCGCGCACCCAGTGCGGCACCATGACCTTCTCGCCGCGCACGTTCTCCAACCCGTCGCGCTTCATCTCGGCGAGCGCCCACTCGATGGCGCGCTCTAAATTTTCCGATCCGCTCAGACGATTCCCGATGCGATCCGTGAGATAAGCGAGACGGCGGTACGCACGGTCGCTTGAGAGCGCCGCGCCGATGATGCGCGCGGCTTGCGCGCGGTAGTCGTCGGCGCGCACGCGCGGCGGCGGGAGCAAGACCTTCGGCGGCTGCTCCGCCGGTCTCTGCGGCGCGTTTGCTTGCGGCGCGGACGGCGGCTGCTGCACGAGGGTGGTGCTGAAGACGAGCGCGAAGGCGATGGCGAGCGACGGGAAAAGGCGCACGGATTTGTTCTCCTCGAAGCGGCTGTCAGTGTCGGAAGCGGAGCGAGCTTTATCGGCTGTTGACGCGGCGGACTTGCGGCGCGCGGCGTCAAGCATGCTTCACGGCTCGCCGTCGGCGAGCCACCTTCGCGCCCGCCTTCGGCTTAAGCACGTTGGCGTGTGCGGCTAAACGCTCGGCGGCTTCGTCCGTGATGACGCAGAGCCCGTGGACTTTCTCATGCGCGAGTCTTCGCATGAGCGAGGCGGCGTCGGCGTAAGAGAGCCGCGCGGCTTCGCGACCGCGCTCGCTCAGCACAGACCAGCGTTGTTCTTGAAGTTCGCTCACTCGTCAGTTGATACGGCGGATCGTTTTCAGCGGTTCGAGTTTATCGAAAGCCGCACGCGAACGCCACTTGAACAGTTTACGGTTTTCAGTTTTCAGCCGGAATACTTCCCGGCAAGGCTGAAAACCGGAAACTGAAAACTCTCCTACCGCGCGTCGCCTTTCGGGAACATGACGCGGTTCGGCTCTTTGTTCAACTCTTCGAGCAGGCGGCGGATGAGATCGTTCTTAATGCGTCCAGCCTCGCGCGGCGGCACGACGTAGCGCACGATGGCTTCGAGCCAGGTATTCTCGCTCACGCGAAAGAAGACCGCCGGTCGCTCCCAGACCTGCAACTGATCCACGGGCGTCTGCGCGAGCAGTTCGCGGAAGGTGCGCACGCGCTCCATCATCGCCTCGCCCACCTCTTCCTCCGCCACGCGCCGCATCGTCTCGGCGACGAACTGTAGGTCGGCGTTGTAGGCGACCTGAAATTTGATCTCATTCCAGATGTAGGGAAAGAGCGCCCAGGAGTAGTTGTAGACCTGCGCGCTTAAGACCTGCGAATTGGGAAACTTGATGATGCGACCCGAAGGGTGATCGGTCGAAAGATAATCGCCGCCAAACTCCCACAGCGTCGTGTCGAGATAGCTCACGTCGATCACGTCGCCCGTCGCGTTGCCGAGCTTGATGCGGTCGCCGACGCGGTAGGGCTGGCGCACGATAATGTAAACCCACGCGATGAAGGAGGTGATCGGCGTCTGCAAGGCGAAACCGAGGATGAGAGAGAGCAAGCCTAAAGAGACGACCGCCGTGTACCAGTTGGCGAAGAGGATTGAGAGCACGATGAAGAAGATGGCGAGCGCTTCGAGCAGCCGCAGGATGCGTCGGAGGTTGTAGCGCGATGCCGTGTCACCGAGTCGGCTGATGAAGTAAGCGTCCACCGTCTTGGCGACGCCGAAGACGAGCACGATGCCCATCGCGCCGAGCGTCACGCGCTGGAGCGGCGGGCGATACTTCATCGCGAAATCGAAGAAGCTCATGCGCTGGAGGTAGTAGAAGCCGCCGAGCGCGAGCAGCAATACGAGGTACGTGCCGAGGAAGAATTTATGCTTCGTCTCGACGGGCGGCTTCGGCTTCTCGACCGGCGTCGTGCCGGTCGTCTGCTCCAGAGCGCGCTTCACGTCCTCGCGCTGCTTGAGCTGTTCGACCTCGACCTGTCGCTCCTCAGCCTTACTCTCTTCCGCGCTCATACACGCCTCCTTCCGCGCACACACTCAGCCATTGACTTCGCGCGCGCCGTTCGGTAGAAACACGCCCGACCCGTATGACGACTCCGACGCTTCAGCTCTATCTTCCGAGAATCTTCGAGGGTGACAAGATGCTAAAAGAATTCAGAGAGTTCATCAACCGCGGCAACGTCATAGACCTCGCCGTCGCCGTCGTCATCGGCGCGGCGTTCGGCAAGATCATCACCTCTTTCGTCGAGGGCGTCATCATGCCGCCCATCGGACTCATCTTCGGCAAAGTTGACTTCGCGAGCCTCTTCTACACGCTCGACACGTCGAAGGGTGTGCCCGCTTCGCTCGCCGAAGCCAAAGCGAAGGGTATCCCCGTCGTCGCCTACGGGCAGTTCATCAACGACGTGATCACCTTCGTCATTGTCGCCTTCGTCGTCTTCCTCGTCGTCAAAGCCTACAACCGCGCCAAGAGCAAACAGGCGAGCGGTGACGCGCCGACGACCAAAGACTGCCCGCGCTGCCTCACCTCGATCCCGCTCAAAGCCTCGCGCTGCTCCGCCTGCTGCGCCGACCTGCAAGCGGCTTGACGCGCGAGCGCGACACAAAGTTCTTGGGACGCGAGACGGGCGCGAACTTCGAGAAAGGGATCAAGAGGATGAACCGTAGAAATTTCCTGCGTGCCACGGGTGCGACGACGCTCACGCTGCCGCTTGCCCCGCGCCTCTCGTCGGCGGCGCAGACGAACACGGGCAAGCTCATCAAGCCGAAGGCTCTGCGCGCGGGCGATGTGGTCGGCGTCATCGCGCCCGGCACGGCTGTGCCCGATCCCGACCGGCTCGCGCTCGTCGAGCCGACGCTCAAGTTCTTCGGTCTGCGCGCACGCCTCGGCAAGTACGTCGCCACGGGATCAGGTCACGTCACACGCACCGTCTCCGAACGACTCGACGATCTGCACGCGATGTTTCGCGATCCCGGCGTGAGTGCCGTCTTCTGCATACGCGGCGGCTACGGCTCGATGCAACTGCTCGATCGCATTGATTACGATCTCATCCGACGCAACCCCAAAGTCTTCCTCGGCTACAGCGACATCACCGCGCTCCACTTGGCGATCAACCGACACGCGGGGCTCGTCACCTTCCACGGACCCATCGTGCTCTCGTCCTTCACAGACTATACGCAGCAGAACTTTCGCCGCGCCCTCTTCGATGCGCGACCTGCGGGCAAGCTCACCAATCCTGCGGAGTCGAACGCGCTTCGACCCGAACACCCTCTGCGCACGATCCATTCGGGCACGGCGACCGGACAACTCGTCGGCGGTAACCTCTCGCTCGTCACAGCGCTGATGGGCACGCCCTACGAGATCGAGACGCGCGGTCGCATCCTCTTCCTCGAAGACGTGGGCGAAGAGCCGTACCGCATTGATCGGATGCTCACGCAGTTGCGCCTCGCCGGAAAGTTAGACCAAGCCGCCGGGATCGTCTTTGGCGAATGCAGCGAGTGCGCGCCCGCAGACTACAAACCTTCGTTCGCGTGGGACGCGACGCTCGGCGAAGTCTTAGACAACATCCTCGGCTCGGCGCGCGTCCCCGTCTTTACGGGTCTCACCATCGGGCACACCGCCGATCAACTGACGCTCCCGCTCGGCGTCAACGCGACGCTCAACGCCGACGAGAAGACTTTAGAGTTGAAAGAGGCGGGCGTGGTTTAAGTCAGCCGGTTTGTCATCAAATGTCGGCGGCGCATCGGAGTCCAGCGAAGGCGATGCGGAAGTGTCGGCGGAAGAAGTTGCGGAAGGAAGTTCGCAAGACCGACGGGCTCGTCGCCCAAGAGCCGCCGCGCAGCACGCGGTGATCTTCGTCGAACCAGACCTCGGAGTATTCGGGATACGGGAAGGCTCTGAAATTCGGATAGCCCGCGAACTTCGAGGCAGTCCACTCCCAGACGTTCCCTGTCATGTCGAGACACCCCATTGCGCTTGCGCCGCCCGTAAACGCGCCGACCGGAGTCGTACCCCAGAAGCTAAGATCGAAGTTGCAACGCGAGGGCGTCGGCGCTTCATCGCCCCACGCGAAGAGTCGCTTCTGTTGATGCTCTGCGTCCCACGAAGCGGCGCGCTCCCACTCGGCTTCCGTCGGCAGACGCTTACCCGCGAAGCGCGCGTAGGCTTGCGCCTCGTACCAACTCACGCCCGACACGGGATGATCGAGAGGCAAAGATACATCTTCAAACATCGTCCGCAAGCGCCATGACGATGATGATGACGACGCGCCATCGCGCGACCAGTAAAGCGGCTGCGTCCACGACTCGCGCTCGCGCCAAGACCAACCCTCTGCGTCCCAAAACTCGCGGCGCGCGTAGCCGCCCTCGGCGACGAAGTGCGCGAACTCAAGGTTCGTCACGGGCATCCGATCAATCTTAAACGCGGGGACGAAAACGTCGTGCGGCGGCAACTCGTTGTCATAGGCAAACACTTCGCCCCACACCGCGCCCATCCGAAACTCGCACGCGGGCACTTCGATCATCTCGCGCGACGCTTGCGCGCTCCGTTCCAACTCATCAACGCGCGCCTCGTCGCTTGTCGATGAGAGATGCGCTGACTCGCCGTCAACGTTTGACACTCGCGGTCGGGACTTCTTCGCCGGATCGAGCAGTTGCAGCAGGTAGGCGAGAGTCTCTTGATGCTGTCGCTCGTGTTCGAGGACGAGGCGGAAGACGTAGCCTTCGCGCAAGACTGGATCGCCATTCGCAAAAGTGTCGAACGGCGCGTTCCCTAAAAAGTCGAGCACGCGCTCGCGCACGCGCGCAAGGTAAGCCTCCATCTCGCGGCGCGACGGCAACTCTTTCGACTGCTCGCGCGGCGTGGCGATAGGGTCGAAGATGCGCTCGTAGCGCGCGTC
>JAVXVR010000505.1:0-6748 GCA_032230165.1 Acidobacteriota bacterium
GGCATTCTTCAGAACGACCGCGACACGAGCACGCAGCAGTTTCCGGGTCAGCCCGCCAACTTCACCAACCTGTCGAACAATAAAGGCTTCGCCGCGGGCTACACGGCGGTCTTGAGTTCGACGCTCACCAACCGCTTCGTCTATGGCTTCACCCGGCAGGGCTTCGAAAACTCATCAGCCGCCGCCAGCCAGCCCTTCGTCAGCTTCCGCACCATTGACGACCTCTTCGGCACTGGTCGCAGCTTCCGCCGCATCTCGCCCGTCCACAACTTCGTTGACGATGTGAACTGGGTGAAGGGCAACCACTCGTGGCAGTTCGGCTTGAACGAGCGCTTCATCACAAACAGCAGCGTCAACTTCGCGAACTCCTTCGCGCGCGCCGTGACCAATAAGGCATGGCTTGCCTCGGCGCGACCGCTGCGTCCCGTTGGAGCCACCTCCGCCGGCGATCACGCGATGGCTGCCCTGCTCGGTCTCGTCACGCAAGGGACGGCGAACTACAACTACGATCACACCGGCAAGTCTCTGCCCGTCGGCGCGCCCATCGTGCGCGACTTCGCCGCGAGCGAGCATGAGTACTACGCGCAGGATACGTGGCGCGTTAAACCGAACCTGACCCTCACGATGGGCTTGCGCTACTCGCTCTACTCGCCGCCCTACGAGAAGAGCGGCAATCAGGTCAGACCGAGCATCAGTTTGGGCGACTGGTTCCAGCTTCGCGGTCGCAACGCCGCCGCGGGCATCCCGTCGAACGCCGCGCCGCGCATCACGTTCGATCTGGCGGGTCCCGCCAACGGCAAGCCCGGCTTCTACGACTGGGACAAGAACAACTTCGCCCCGCGCTTCGCCTTCGCCTACTCGCCCGACTGGAAGACCGGCTTCATCTCCAAGCTCACGGGCGGCGCGGGCAACACCGTCATCCGCGGCGGCTACGCCATCGTCTATGACCGCATCGGCGCGTCTCTGGCGACGACCTTCGACCGCACGAACGCCTTCGGTCTGGGCACGCAGTTGACGAACCCTTCGGGCATTCTCACCGCGAACAACACGCCGCGCTTCACGGGGCTCAACACGATCCCCAGCTCGATCCTGCTGCCCAACCCGGGCACGGGATTTCCCGCCACGCCGGGGGCAGATTTCGCCATCACGGCGGCGATTGACGACACCGTCCGCACGCCCTACTCCGAGCAGATGGACTTCTCCATCCAGCGGCAACTCCCACACAACTTCACTATCGAAGCCGCCTACGTCGGTCGGCTCGGCAAGCACATCCTCGTCAACAACGACCTCGCCATGCCGGTCAATCTCGTCGATAAGCAGTCGGGGATGGACTACTTCACGGCGGCGAATCTGCTCTTGAACTATCACAACGTCGGCTCCGTCCCGAAGATTCCCTACTGGGAAAACATCTTCCCCGGACTCGCGACGAGCACGCTGTCGGCGACGCAAGGCGCGTGGAACGTCTTCAGCCCCGAAGCTGGCTTCGGTCCCGATTACACGACCGCGCTCCAGCGCGTCGATCAACTCTGCATCCCCGCGTGCAGCAAGTTCGGTCCCTATGCGTTCTTCAACGATCAATACTCTAACCTGAACGCGTGGAGTTCGATCATGCCGACGTGGTATCACGCCGGACAGTTCCTCGTGCGCAAGCGTTTCAGCGCGGGCACGCAGTTCGATCTCAACTACACCTGGTCGAAGTCCGAAGACTGGGCGTCGGTCGTCGAGCGCAACGGGCTCTTCACCGGCTCGGTCTGGAACGCGTGGAACCCGTGGCTGCGTAAAGCCGTCTCCGACTACGACGTGACGCACAATCTCAACTTCAACGGCGTGGCGGAACTGCCTATCGGCAAGGGTCGCTGGCTCGGCAAGGATATGCCCGGCTGGGGGAATGCGATCCTGGGCGGCTGGCAGCTCTCCGGCATCTGGCGTTGGACTTCGGGCTTGCCGACCTACATCGGCAACGGCTTCCAGTTCCCGACCAACTGGGAGTTCACCGGCGCGGCATCGGCGATCTCTTCCGTCCCCGGCGTGCAAACGTCGCGGCTGCCCGCCGGACCAAACCTCTTCGCCGATCCGGCTGCCGCCTTCGCAGCCTTCAGCACGACGCGACCCGGTTTCGTCGGCAACCGCAACATCCTGCGCGGCGACGGGTTCTTCTCCATCGACATGGGACTCGCCAAGAGTTGGCAGATGCCCTACAACGAGAAGCACCAGTTGCAGTTCCGCTGGGAGGTCTTCAACCTGACGAACTCGACGCGCTTCGACGTGAACACCGCGTCGGGCGACATGGACAACCCGAACAGCTTCGGTCGCTACACCTCGACGCTCACGCAGCCGCGCGTGATGCAGTTCGGTCTGCGCTACCAATTCTAACCGAGCGCGAGTTTTCCGACTTCCGCGCACTAACCGGGCGGGCTGGCGCTCCTCATGTCAGCCCGCCCGCACACTTTGAAAGCGGGTGACCCGATGAAGCGACTTCTCTTCTTCTTTGCTTCGACGCTGTTATCATCTCTATCTTTATCGTTGCTCTTCGTGCTCACTTTCGCGCAGGGCGCGTCGGCGCAGAGCGCGCCGGCGCATACGCTCTACGGCGACTTCAAGGTGGACGAGAGTCGCGCGCCCGGCTCCGCCCCGAAGATGTTCAACGTGATCCTGAAAGGCTCTTTCGGCAACACCGTCGCGCGGCAGACCGTCTCCGACAACGGTCGCTTCACTTTTCCCCGCGTCGGCAACGGCGAGTACGACATCGTCGTGGAGATGGAGAGCACCGAGGTGGCGCGCGTCCACGTCACGCTCAACCAATCGATCTCGACCGACATCCGTCAGGACATCTCCCTCGAATGGCGCGGAGCAGTCGGCGCGCGCCCAGCTAAGCCCGGCACGATCTCCGCCGACACCTACTCGCGCACGTCCACGAACCAGTCTCTCTTCGACAAGGCGATTGACGCGGCAAAGAAAAAATCTTACGCGCAGTCGGTCGCGCTATTGCGTCAGATCGTCGAGAGCGACGGAAAAGACTACGAAGCCTGGACGGAGCTGGGCACGCAGCAGTTCAACAGCGACGACGCGGGCGAAGCCGAGAAGTCTTTCCTGCGCGCCGCCGAAGAGCGACCGACATTCATCCTCCCTTACCTCAACCTCGGCAAGCTGCGCCTCGCGCGCAAGGACTACGACGGTGCGGTCGAAGCCCTCACGAAAGCCGTCGCGCTCACGCCCCCCTCCGCCGAAGCCAACTACCAGCTCGGCGAGGCGTACCTCCAACTCAAGAAAGGATCGAAAGCCGTCCCGTACTTTACGGAAGCGATCCGCCTCGGCAAGTCCGAGGGCCATCTGCGACTCGCCGCGCTCTACAATGCCGCCGGACTCCGTGATCGCGCCGCCGCCGAGTACGAACGGTTCCTCTCCAAGAATCCCGACCACCCCGACCGCAAGAAGTTTGAGCAGTACATCAAAGAGAACAAGGGGAAACGATGAAGCATGAACGATGAACGATGAAGTGAAGAGGGTTTGCCCTTACTTCATCGTTCATCGTTCATACTTCATCGTTTATTTGTTACACTCTCGCGCGTGAGTGAGCGCATCTACCGCGATCCTGTCCACAACATCATCCGCCTGCGCACCGATACGCGCGAGGGGCGTTTGATGATCGACCTCGTCGATGCGCCCGAATTCCAACGCCTGCGCCGCATCAAGCAACTAGGGTTAGCCCTCTTCACCTATCAGGGCGCGGAGCACTCGCGCTTCACGCACTCCCTCGGCGTCCTCCACCTCATCACGCGCGTTCTCGACCGCCTCGGCGAGACTTATCCGATCGACGAAGAGGATCGCGCCGCCGCGCGCGCAGCCGCCTTGCTGCACGACATCGGTCACGGCTCTTTCTCGCACGTCTTCGAACACGTCCTCGGCTTCCACCACGAGGCTTGGACGGTGCGCGCCGTGCTCGACGAAGGCACGGAGATCAATCAAGTCCTCAGAGATTATTCGCCGCGACTCCCCGAACGAGTCGCACAGATCATCGAAGGGACTTTCCGCCCCGCCTTCCTCGCGCAGCTCGTCTCCTCACAGCTCGACTGCGACCGCATGGATTATCTTCTGCGCGATTCTTTAATGACCGGCGCGAAGTACGGCATCTTCGATCTCGAATGGATCATCAACGCGCTCGCCGTCGACGAGCAGCATGATCGGCTCTACGTCACGGCGCGCGGGCTCTACGCCGTCGAAGAGTATTTGCAGGCGCGCTACTACATGTTCCGTCAGGTCTATTTCCACCGCACACTGCGCTCGGCGGAAGTCGTCCTGCGCGCAGTCCTGCGGCGCGCGTTGGAGCTAGTCGCAGGGGGCGCACGGGTCTGGTGCGCGCCGGGCACGGCGTTTGAGAAAGTCCTCAACCGCGCGCCGCTCACGCTCGCCGATCATTTGGAGATGGACGACTCTGACGTGCTGTTCCATCTCAAGCAGTGGCAGCGCGACGCCGATCCCGTCTTAAACGATCTCGCGCGCCGCTTCATCGGTCGCCGCCTCTTCAAAGCCATCGACCTCGACATGCCGCAGGACGAGCGCGCCGCATTCCTCGACGCCGCGCGCGCCGCGTGCGTGCGCGCAGGCTTCGACCCGCGCTACTACTTCATCGAAGATCAGACCGGCGACGTGCCCTACTACAACTACTACACCGCCGCGGGGTCGGACTCGAAGACGCACATCTACGTCGAGGACGGTTACGCCCGCCCGCGCGTGCGCGAGATCAGCGAGGTCAGCGAAGCCGTGCGCGGTCTGCAACAAGGCTACGAGCTACACCGCGTCTGCTTCCCGCCCGAAGTCAAGACCGAGATTTACACCCTCTACCACGGCACACCCCACCCGCCGCGCGCGGCGACAAAGGTCGGGGATTAAGGCTTTTGCGGTTCCCACGGCTTGCGCCGTGGGCTAAGTTCAATCGCCCCTTTCAAGGGCTGCCGCAACCGCGTGAGGAAGTTGCGCCTTATCATTCGCGTGAGAAAACTCCGCTCCAGCATTCCATCCGTTATCGCGCTGCTCTGTGCGCTCGCGTGTCAGGTCTCGGCGACGGCGCGCGATGAGGCGCGGGCGCGCGTCGCCGTGCTCGACTTCGGCGAGTCGGCGTCGGCGCGGCGCATCGCGGACGAGTTGGCGAGCGCGCTTGAGGTCGGCGCGAAGGATGTCGCAATGATGAGTCGTCAGCAAACGCGCGTCGCAGCGGAGGGTGTCGGCTACAGGGGCTCGCTCAATCTCACGCTTGAAGAGGCGCGCGATCTCGGCGCGGCTGTCGGGTGCGACTTCTTCTTCGCGGGCGAGGCGCAGACGCTCGTGCGTCGCGCGAGCGCGCGTGGCGACTACTTCGAGTCTTATGCCTCGATATATATCGTCAGTTCGTTCACGGGTAGGCTTGTGTTTTGGGAGCGACTGAGCGCGGAGGCAGCGACGATGGAAGCGGCGGAGCGGGGTCTCATTAGCAACTTGCGCGCGCGCGCCGTCTCTTACGCCGCGACGATCACGAAGGCGCGCGCGGCGGAGCGCGACGAGCGCCACACAGCCGTCGAGCGCGACACACCCGTCATCGAAGACGCGCCGGACGAGGAAGCGGCGGCGGCGAAGAATTTCCGCGTGCCGCTTCCCTACCGGCGACTACACCCGCCCTACACGGACGCCGCCGCGCGCTCTGAAGTTGAAGCGACAGTGGATGCGCTCGTCGAGTTGGACGCGCAGGGCGAGGTGCAGAGCGTTGAGATCGTCCGCTGGGCTGGCTACGACTTGGACGAGTCGGTCTCCACGACGATCAAGCAGATGCACTTTCGCCCCG
Source organism: Acidobacteriota bacterium (assembly GCA_032230165.1). GTDB lineage: Bacteria > Acidobacteriota > Blastocatellia > Pyrinomonadales > Pyrinomonadaceae > JAIVGV01. Next base: position 5,816 of record JAVXVR010000505.1, read on the forward strand.
CGCTTCGCGAAGGCGCGCCCGTCGCCACGCGCGTCCTGCTGCGCTACAATTTTCGCAAGCCCAAAGAAGGGCAAAAGTAAAAAGGCAAAAGGCAAACATGAAGAGGCTGGCTGGCACAAGAAAATTAAACCTGTGGCTCCGATGCCGCTCCGCCCTTCTCCTTCTTTTTGCCTTTTGCCTTTTTACTTTTACCTTTGAGCCGCCGCGCGGCTTCGCCGACGCAGTCGTTTCGACCGAGACGCGCGAGGGACGGCTCGCGGTCTTTGACGACGTGTGGCAGACGATCACCAAGCGTTACTACGATCCCTCGATGCGCGGCGTGGACTGGTCGGCTGAGCGAGAACGCTTTCGACCACTCGCGGCTGAGGCGCGCACGCCTGCGGAGTTTTACACGACGCTGCGCCGCATGATCGCCTCCTTGCACGACGCACACACGCGCGTCTTCGCGCCCGACGAGCGCTCCGAATGGGATCACCCGACGTTTACGGGCGTCGGCTTGAGCTTGCGCGAAGCGGACGGTCGGTTGATCGTCGCGCGCGTCGGTCGCGGCTCGGAGGCGGAGAGAAGCGGCGTGCGCCCCGGCGACGAACTCTTGCGTGTTGACGGCGAGCAGGCAGTGATCGTCGTCGCGCGGCGCGCGGCGGAAGGCGCGACCGCTTCGACCGACGCCTCGGCGCGTCTCACGGCGATCGCGCGACTCTTCGACGGCGCGCGCGGCTCTGTCGTCACGCTCGATCTATCGGACGAGCGGGGTCGCGAAAGACGCGTCTCCTTACGCCGCACGCAGGAGACGCGCGCGCCGCAGTTCGACGTGCGCCGCGTCGGCGGCGCGGCGGTCGTCCGCTTCAACATCTTCTCGCAGGAGATCGCGACGGCGCTCGTGCGCGCGATGCGTGAAGACAAAGCTGTGCGCGGCGCGCGCGGAGTTGTCAT
>JAVXVR010000513.1:0-4185 GCA_032230165.1 Acidobacteriota bacterium
AGAAAATTTCACGCAAAGGCGCTGGAGGCGCGAAGAGTTGCGGTGGTCGTTTTAACGTCGCGTCATCGGTCGTGCGCTATTCGGTCGTGTCGAGACGGAACGAGTCGAGGATGCCGCGCAGTTCGCCCTTGACGCCCACGTCGTCGAGGCTCTTGACGCCTTGCGCCTTGTTGGTCGCGAGCATGATGAGCGCGACGCCGCGCGACGGATCGTCGTCGCTTAAGAGCACGACGATGCGTCCCCAGTAGGGGAGTTGCCCCGCGCTCACCTGATCCTCCGAACGCTGAAAGCGCAGCTCGTAGCCCTCGTAAGAGTTGATCGTCGTCGCGCCTTCGGAAGCCTTCTCGAAGCCGGGGAAGTTGCCCGAAATCTGATCGGCGAGCTGGTTCACCATCTTCGAGAGAAACGCCGAATCGCCCTTGGCGTTGCCCGTCGCGCCGAACCAGCCGACGCTGAAATTCTCGGTCGTCAGATCGGCTGCGGTCGTGCGCTCGACGCGGACGTAGCTCGGCGCGGGATCGGGGTCGAGCTTCCAGGTGTTCGGGTAGTCAAACGAGAAGCCGACGTAATACTTGTCGAGATTGCCCGTGCGACCCTCGCGCGTGTTGACGTAGTGCACCATGTTCGACGCGCGCGGCGGTGGTGTGGGACGGCTCGCGCCGTGGCTCGTGTTCATGTTCTCCGCCGCCTCGCCGGCTTTCTTCAGACCGAAGTAAGCCAGCCCGCCGAAGAGCGCGATGATGATGACGATGATGACGAGACAGCCGAGCACGCCGGCGATGATCAAAGGCGCTTTCGACTTCTTCGGCGGCTGACCAAACGGCTGACCCGGCGGCGGATAATTCGGCGGTTGAGAATTCGGCGGCGTGTAGTTCGGGGGTGGATTGTTCTGCATCGTTGTCTCCTTAATTTTTCAGCAGTCAGTCTTCAGCAATCAGCAGTCAGCCAAACCTTTGTTGCGCACTACGGCTCGACTTTCCACGGGCTGCCATCTCTGCCACGGAAATTTGATCGGCTGAGCGCTGACGGCTGAATGCTGATTGCTTCTCATTGATCATCGTCCGCAACGGGACGTGCGCCCTGCGGCAAGGGCTCGCGCCCCGCGCCGAGGTTGTCGAAGTTGAGCGCGGCGTTGAAGACGAGGAAGAACTCGCCCTGTGTCTGGTGTCGCCACATCGGGTTGGTCGCGAACATGACGACGTGACCGCGCCCCACCGGCACGTCCACGACCGCCGGACGGTTTGCTAGCTCCTGTCCGCCCGCGAGCATCCCGCTCAGCAACAAATTTTGCTCGTTGCGCGCGAAGCGTAAGACGACGCGCGGTCGCTCCTGCATAGGCGTGAAGAAGGGTCCCAGTTGCAGGCGTTGCTCGTCCGTCAACTGCTCCTCGCCTGCTCGCGCGGGCGGGCGCTGCGGCGGGGGCGCGGCTTGCGGCATCGCCTGCACGATGTCCGGATCGTTCAGCGTGCCTCGACCCGAAGGACGTGCACCCGCGCCGCCTCCGCCGCCTTCACCACCACCGCCACCACCGCCACCACCACCGCCCGCCGCGACTTGGAAGAGCGGGGCTTGACTAAAATAGATCGGCAAGCTCTCGTCGTAGCCGTAGGCGATGGGGCTGCGCCGGTCAGAGAAGGTCGCGTTGAAGATCGATCCCAGGGCTTGGAGTTGTCGCGCCGTCTCGATTGTGACGCCCGTCGTGATGCCGTAGTCCACAGGGACGCGCGAGGTGTTGGCGACGGTGATGAAAAGCCCGCCATCTTGGACAAACTTTTGCAGGTTGCCCACGCCGCGCAACTCCATCCCGCCGCGCATGTCGTCGGTCGTGTCGGGCGACTGACCGAGGTTGGGCGTCACGTCCGAAGCTTTCCACGGCATCGGGTCGCCGCGCATGGGGATGCCGTTGACGATTGATTGCGCCGTGCCGCCGACGGGCGGGAAGATGATCACGTCGAAGCGCGAGCGCAGGTCGGGCGTGTCGCGGATCGTGTGGTCGGAGATGTAGCTGTAAGGAATCTGGTAGCGGTCGAACTCGATGCGGAACCAGCCATCGTTCTGCGTGTTCTGCCAAGTGTGGAGGATGGCGATGCGCGGCGCGGTCACGTCGTGCGTCTTCACCGCAGGGGCTTGCTCGTAGGCGTAAGCCGTCAAGCCTAAATCCTCGACCGCCGGCTGAAGGAGACTCTTCAGATCAGACGCGTTGCCTTCGGCGCGGACGATAAACGAGCCCGCGTTGAAGTTTTGCGAGCCGACTTTGAAGTCGCTTTCGGCGACGCTCATCTTCACGTCTTTGAGACGATAGCGCAGCGTCATCAGCGTGTTGTCCGTGTTGTGGTTGATGACGTAGAAGCCGCCGCTTCCATTGAGCTTGCCACGCACGCGCGCGTCCGTGGTCAACAACTCCATCGGCGCTTTCAAAACGCTTGCGTCCGTCACGCGCACGGTCTTGACGTTGCGCATCGCGCCGAGTGTCCAGCCCGTGTCGTCGTAGGGACGCGGGTCGTTGACGTTGTAATACTGCGTATCCAACATCATGTCCGCCATGCGCGAGTAGGGCTGATCCATGCGGATGATGTAGGAGCCGGCGGGGAACGTCTGCTCGGTGGCTTGCGCCGACTGCTGACCGCGCCCGCTGCCCTGCGCGCCTTGCGGACGCGCCTCGCCTGCGGCACTCATAGCCTGATCGCTCTGATCGCCAGCCGCGCCCTGCCCGCCCGCGCCCGTGGGTCGCGCCGGTCGCTGGTTGTGCACGGTGAACTCGCGCGTCGCGCGTTGGACTTCGACGCCCATCAGACGGAGCAGATTCACCATGTCGGCGGCTTCGACGGGGCGCGTCGTATCGCCGGGGATGACGTATGCGTAGGGTCCTTCGTTCGCCGCCTTTGCGACCGAGCGTTTGCTCTTGATGTAGAAGTTGTCGAGAAACTTCTCGCGGTTGCGCGCCGTGTAGTTCATCGCGAGCAAGACGCCCGACTCCTGCATGTTGACGTTGTTGCGCATAGACCACTTGACGCGCGGCAGAGGCGGGTTCGGGCGAAACCAATCGCGCTGCGACTGCGCGCCGACCGTGCGATCCTGCGTGTCCGCGCCGCCGTTGCCAAATGTCTCGTAGAAGCGACCGATTGAGTTGTGCCCGTTCGCCACGTAGAACATGTAGTTCGGAGCCCAGCCGTCGTAGAAGCCATGCGTCCAGACGCCGGGGACGCCGCGCTTGGTCATCTCTTCGATCTCGTAGTAGGCGAGGTCTTGCCACTCGTCTATGACTAATGGATCGAGCCACGCGTTATAGGGACCCGTCCCCGTCGAGGTGTACATGAAGGGCACGGACTCGTGCAGGTCGTGCAGGATCGTCGGGTGGTATTCAAGAAACGTCTTCATCTGGTTGCGCGTCAGAGCCAGCGCCATGCCGAGCCCGTCGCGGTTGTTGTCGTGCGCGACGTACTTGCCCCAGTAGAGCAGCCCCGGCGAGTTCTTCCCCGGATTCGCCTTGCGGTAGTTGTAGGTGTCAACCATCATGTCGCGCCCGTCAACTTCGAGCGCGGGTGTAATCAGCACGATGACGTTCTTGCGAATCTCCTGCATGAACGGTGACTCGTCAACCGCCAGACGATACGCCAGTTCCATCAGCATTTCGGGCGAGCCGGTTTCGGGCGAGTGGATCGATCCCGAAAGCCAGTAGAACGCTTTGCCCTCATTGATGAGTTGCTTGGCTTCGGCGTCCGTGGTCTTGCGCGGGTCTGCGAGGCGCGCGGTGATCTCTTTGTAGCGGTCGAGGCGTGCGAGCGTCGCCTCGTCGCCGACGGCGACGAGCAACTGCTCGCGCCCCTCTTCGGATCGTTCCGGCGCGACGAAGACTTTCACGCGCGGGCTGGCGGCGGCGAGCGCGCGGTAGTAACGGTTGAGGTCTTTCGTGTACGTCAGCTTGTTTGGCGTGCCGACGGCGTAGCCTAAGATTTTATCGGGCGACGGCACGGTCGCGGACGCGGGCAGGTGATCGACCAGCTCTGTAAGAAAATATTTTTCGGTCGTGTACTCTCTGATCTTCGCGCCGTATGCCTCGTCGTTCGTCGTCGCGGCGGTGGGCGCAGCGGGCGGCGCATTCGTCGCGGCTGTGCGGGTCTTTCGCTGCGCGACGGCGGGCGCGACGCAGAGTAGTGCGAGCAGGAGCGTGGCGACGAGAATGCG
>JAVXVR010000536.1:0-7012 GCA_032230165.1 Acidobacteriota bacterium
CAAGTCGTAGCTGTAACTGCCGCCGATGAACCAGCGCGGGTAGGTAGTCAGCAACTCAGGCAGGCGACATTCCCGCAGCAGTAAATCAGCCTGTCCTTTTAATTCCAGATTGTCCATAAATCATGTGCACGCAAGTTGCACGAGTGCATTTCTTGGTTGCTGTTTTTTGCTGTTGCCGCGCGGCAGCTTGAGGCAAAGTTGTTATCAGACTCGATGAGATTTTTAGGAGGACGCGTACGAGAATCTTTTGCTCACAGCGCTTTGGCTGACTTCTTCACGTAATAATAACTTCGATAGGCGAGTTTCACTTTATCCTTAACGAGGAGCGGGTTAGTAATTTCGATGCGCACGTTTCTGCGCATACCATCGTGCGCTTTGTTGGTCGGCGTGTAAGCGATCAAGTATTGCGAGCGCAGTTCACGCTCGATCTGTGCGAACGCCGCCCGTAAGTCGCTTTCATCCGTCGGAAAGAACGCCCGCCCGCCGCTCTCTTCAGAGACGTAGCGCAATGCCTGCTCGTCCACCGTGTACGTGCCGATGCCGATGCCGTAGATGGTCGCGTTAGCGTAAGCCGCGCCGTTGACGGCGTCGCGGGGTAGCAAGCGGCTCTCGTTGTCCATGCCGTCGCTCAGGAGAATGACCGCGCGGCGCGTATTAGGCGCAGCCTTCGTGAGCACCTTGAAACAGGTGAGGAAAAGCGCATCGTAGATGGCAGTTCCGCCGAACGGAAGAATTGGCGAGGCGTTCGTCTGTGTGCCCGCTCCGCCCGTTGGGCGCGACGCGATGCCGACGCTTTCGACAGCAGCTTCGAGGGGCGCGAGATCGCTAGTGAAGGGTTGCTGGAGAATTGCGTTTCCGGCGAAAGAGATTACGGTCGCGCGATCGACGCCCGGACGAAAGACCGACCGGAGGAATAACCGAGCCGCCGCCTTCTGAGCGGGTAGCGTCCGCATCTGCGAGACGCTGACATCGAAAAGGAGCGCAAGCGAAAGCGGGCGTTCTGTCTCGCGCTCAAAGACGCCGAGCGTTTGCGGCACGCCGTCCTCAAAAATCCTTACGTCTTCCGGCTTGAGAGTGTTGAGCAGTCGCCCGCGCTTGTCGGTCGCGGTCATCAAGATCGTCGTCAGGTTGGTCTCGACCACCTCGATCTCTGAATCTTGTTGCGGCTCTGTGGCGGTAGCGACGTGAGGCGGATTCTGTTGCCGGGCGGGAGAACTTGTTAGAGTCTGAGCAGAGCCCGCCCCGCAAGCGAGAGTCGCGAGCACGAAGATGGCTAGACGCATTAGCACTCTGCTCTGTGCCCCTTAGAACTCAAGGCGTGAACACACGGCGGAAGATGATGCCCGAATAGTTGACGCGCATCGCCTTGCCTCCGACGACAGACTCGAAGCTAATCCGATCCGGCGAGAACTCGTCGCCCGCGAGACGGAACGTGCCTCCCTCCGCCGGGGCGAGCGGCTGCACGCCGTCGAGCAGGAGTTGTCCCTTGCGGAGCACGATGCGCGCCGTGCCATACCAAGGGCTGTCGTTGAAATAATGTCCCGCGTATGCCTCCCACTCCTTCGGATAAGTGAACGTGCGCGCGCCCGCATACCCCTCACCCGCGTACCAGTCCGCGCCGTGGAAGGCTTCGACGACGTGATTATTCTCGCGCACGAAGCCGAGGCGGAAGAGATCGAAGTCCGCGTGCTTGACGATGAAGAGATCGCGCCCCGCGCGTTCGAGCGCGACGCGCTGTCCCTTGTGCACGAGCAAGAGCCTATCGCCTTCGACGGCGAGCGTGATTCTCTTCCCGTCGGGCGAAGTGAGCGTGCCCGCGTAGTCCGCCGCGTTCTTCACCTCTTCAGGCGACGCTTGCGGCGCAGGCGTGGTGGGCAGGGGTTTTCCGCCGAGCGACGCGGTCAGCGTTTCGAGCGCAAACTTTGTCACGGCGACGGGGCGATAACCTTGCAGGTTCGCATTGACCGAGGCGAACGCGCCGAGCCCTTCGTTTAAGTCAATGTCTATTGACGAGCTGAAAGCGACCATGCCGCCCGTGTGGCGCAGGCGCGTGTGCCCGTTGATGTCGCTGATCCAGAGACCATAGCCATAAGACGCCGGCTCGCCGCGGAATGGCGCATTGATAACGGGCGAAGTCATCAGGCGGAAACTCTCTTCGGAGAGTATGCGCGCGCCGCGCGGGGTCGCGCCCCGGTTGATGAGCGCGGTCATGTAGGCAGCCATGTCTGCGGGCGTGGCGGTGATGCTCCCGGCAGCCATGTCCATCTCGATCCAGGGCGCTTCGCCCAGACGACCACGGAGCGGGAACGGTCGATCCTCGTAGAAGGGTCGGTAGCCGACAGCCATGCGGCTGCGCGTCTCGTTCGAGATGACGGGCGCGCTCGCCGTCATGCCAAGCGGCGTGAGCAGACGCGCGCGCATCGCCGCGGCGAACGGGCGACCATCGAGCGCTTCGATGAGGAAGCCGAGAATGTTATATCCCGTGTTCGAGTAGAGGAAGTGCGCGCCGGGCTTGTAGCCAGTGGGAATCTCCGCGAGGAGCGTGTCGAGCAGGAGCGGCGCTGCGGGTAGCCCCGCCGTGTGGCTCAGGATGTCGTGCGCGGTGACAGGCTCGAACTTCGACACGATTTTAAGCCACGGCAGATACTGCGCGACGGGCTTGTGCAGGTCGAGCTTGCCCTCGTCTCTCAGTTGCAGCAGCGCGATGGCGACGAACGATTTTGAGATCGAGCCGATCTGGAAAAGCGTCTCGGGCGCGACGCGCGCGCCGGATTTCACGTCGGCGAGACCGTAGGTCGAGACGCGCAACACGCCGTCGCGATTCGCGAGCGCAAGCGTCATGCCCGGCGCGCCGGTCTCGCGCATGTGCTGTGTGATGAAGTCGTCGAGTCGCGCGAACGCCGGTTGCAACGCCGTCGCTTGCGCTCGCGAGGCTCGCGGCACGTCGGAGGTGAGCAGCGCGGGCGCAGCGTCGGCGGTGAGCTGGCTGTAGGCTGCGAGCGCGAAAGCCGACTTAATGCCCGTGCCGATGAAGCTGCGTCGGGAGAGACCTCTGTGCATAGTTCTCCTTCGATGGCGTGAATATTTAACTCGCGCGCTCAGCGTGGAGCGAAAGCATCGTTGTGTGCAAGGCTCTCAGAGCTTGGCATCTTCGAGACGAACCCACTTGCCGCCCTGTTTCACCTCAAACTTAATGATGGGATGAATCTCCCAGAGACTTCCCCGCGTGGGGTTTTCGTTCTGCGGTCTGGGGAGCTGCTCCGGGTGCTCCTGATCCATCAGGAGCCACCCGCTGAGCCGCACCTTGGTGCGAGTCTTAACGACCTCGGCGATCCGCGTGATGTCCCACCCTTTCTTGTGCCCCGCACGTACCCTCGGTGTCACTTCACACACGACCGATTGGAAACGGTTGGACTTGCTCGCCTTCTCCGGAGCATCAACTACCCAGAGATGATAATCAACTTCGGTGGGCGAGTGGCAGTTGCAAGACTCCTCGCCCTCAGCCTTCGCGCCCGCGAGCCAGCCTTCGATGCGCAGCGCGCCCTTCACTTCGTTTTTATGCACCTGCGCCATGTTGTCTGAAGACCAGTTCGATCGTTGCCGTCGCTCGATGTCGGCGGGCCAGTCGAGGTCAAGCATCTTTTGAATGGTTACTTCGCGCCACGCTCCTTTTTTTTTTCGATTCTTGAGGACGTTCAACTGTGGGTCGCCGCCGTCGCCGGAAGGCGGGCATTCCGCGAAGTCGCTTGCGGGCTTTGCGGCTTTGTGCGACGGCGCTGCGGTGAGCGCAGCTTTAGCTGCTATCTCCTCCGGCTCTTCAAACAAGAACTCGATCTTGGGTCGCGCGGCTGCCTGAAGCTTAGAAGCCGCAGACTTCTTCCCCGCTTTTGCCTTCGGCAGGAGCGGAGGCTCGATCACGCCTTCGTCCTCGTCCTGATTCTGGAGTGCTTCAATGCGTAGATCGTCTGCGGGCTTTGCCAGTGCGAACAACGACTGTGGACCCGTCGGCAAGCCAAGTTGTTGACGCAATTGTTCTATTGCCTTAGCCAGAGCCTGCCTGGCGTGGCTCTCGAAATTAGCCGGGGCGACCTGCTCCCCTCTGATGTACGCCTGCCCGCCCAGATCGCCCTTGGAGTTAAGCGTGAGCGCGCTGGAGTCAAGCGTCATGCCCGGATTAACTTTCTCGAAGGCGGTCTTCAGTCGCAGCTTTACCTCTTCAGCGTTGTGAGTTGAACCGAGATTACCAGTGGCGGGGATTTTTATTCCTTTAAGCATGTCGCCTCCCAAGTTTAGCTGCCCAGCCGTGTCTGGACATACTACAGCTTTGCGCGGCAAGTTTGTAAGGCATGGCGACTCTCGACCGGGAGGCGCGGAAAGGCTTCGGACGAGCTTTATCATAAAATATTTTTCGGACTTCGGCTTTGAGCAAAAAGAAAAAGGGAGACACGAATTTCAATCGTGTCTCCCTTTTGTTGCTGCGTCGCGATGTTTACCTGAAGGATCAGGAGAACGCTTTGAGCAAGCGCGCGCGAGACGGGTGGCGAAGTTTCTTGAGAGCCTTCGCCTCGATCTGGCGGATGCGCTCGCGCGTCACATCGAAGGTCTGTCCGATCTCTTCGAGCGTCTGCTCCTCGCCCTGCGTGCCGAGTCCGAAACGCATCTTCAAGACCTTCTCCTCGCGCGGGCTGAGAGTCTGCAAGACCTCCTGCGTGATCTCTTTCAGGTTCTCGCCCACCACGCCCTCCGAAGGGCTCACGCGCGTCTTATCTTCGATGAAGTCGCCGAGGCTCGCGTCGCCCTCGTCGCCGATGGGCGTCTCCAGGGAGACGGGCTGCTGCGCGAGCTTGAAGATGCCGCGCACCTTGTCTGCCGACATCCCGACGTGCTTCGCGATCTCATCGTCCGACGGCTCGCGTCCCAACTCCTGCACGAGCGCGCGCGAGGTCTTGATGAGCTTGTTGATCGTCTCGATCATGTGGACGGGGATGCGGATCGTGCGCGCCTGATCGGCAATGGCGCGCGTGATAGCCTGTCGAATCCACCACGTCGCATAGGTCGAGAATTTGTAGCCGCGCCGCCAGTCGAACTTCTCCACGCCGCGCATCAGACCGATGTTGCCTTCCTGAATGAGATCGAGGAAAGGCAGACCGCGGTTAACGTACTTCTTGGCGATGGAGACGACGAGGCGCAGGTTCGCCTCCGTCATCTCACTCTTCGCTTCGATGGTTTGTGCGACGCCGCGTGAGATCGCCTTGTGCGAGCGCTTGATCTCGACAACCGTGAGGAAGTCCTCTTCCTCAATGTGCTTGAGACGACGCTTCGCTGCGCTGATCTGACGCTTCAACTCTTTTGCGTCATCTGGCTTGATGCGCTTGCGTGCGAGCTTCTCCGTGTGCCGCTCGATCTCGCGCTCGATGCCGCGCACCTCCTTGTGGGCGGTGGCGATGGCGTCGATGAGACGGTGACGCGCGTTCTCGGTCATGTTCAGGTGCTTCAGTTCGCGGGCGATCTCCAGCCGCGCGTGCGCGACTTTGCGTCTGAGTCGCAGCAGTTTCTTCGTCGTCTTGCCACGCGACTCCTTTGCAGCCTCGCGCATCTTCGCGGCGTCCTTGAGCCCCTGCCGGAAGAGCTTGTCGATGCGTGAAATGTCTTCGAGCGTCGAGCGCAGGTATTCCTCGCCGCGATCTTCCTGCTCAAGGAGATCAATTTGATCGCCGAAGGAGACCACATCGCGGATGCCGAGCGCCCCGGCTTCCAACTCTTCGCCGATCTTAAACAGCTCCTTGATGGCAATCGGCGAACGCGCGATGGCGCGGTTCGACCTGATCTGCCCCGCCTCGATCCGCTTGGCGATGACGACCTCTTGCTCGCGCGTTAACAGCGGCACGCGCCCCATCTGGCGCAAATACAGCCGGACGGGATCGCTCGCCTTGTCATCTTCGCCTGCGGAAAGGTCTAGCTCCGCCTCGCCTTCGAGCGATTCTTCCGCCTCGTCGCCGTGCGGCGCGTCCGCTTCGGCGAGCAGGTCATGGTGGTCGCCTTCGGCGAGACCAGCCCCGCCGAGCTTTTGCAAAACGTCCTCGATCTTTTCGGTCGAGATCGCTTCAGCTCCCTGCTCGTCTTCGCCCTCTGCGTAAGCCAAATACTCGCCACCGAGCACCGGCGCGCGCATTGCCCCCTCGTTTAAATCCTTTTCGGTCATACCCATTAAGAGAACCTTTCGCTCGTGATACGTCTGAGCCTTCCGCCTAGTTGCCCAAATGTGCGAAAAACTGCCGGGTGGTTATCGGCGCAACCGCCCGGCAGCCTCCGATTCAGCAAAGCGTGCGGCGCTTGCCCTGCGCGAAACTTACCGAACGGTGCGCTCTGAGGCGTCCGTGCGCAGGTTGTTCGTCACCGAAAAAGCTCCGGGGACGCTGCTCGCAGTGATGTAAGCCAGCCGCTTGTCGCCTTCATTAGCCACGACGCCTTCGAGCGTCAGATGACCCCGGTTGACAACGATGTGCAGCGAAGGGTTTGCGCCCAACGCGTAGCGATAGAGCCCGCCCGTGTTGAAGATCGCGCGATAAGCGCTTGCGCGAATCGAGTCGTCGAATGACGAAAGCGGCAGCACCTCGATCTGATTAACCACACGACTTACGCCTGCGATGCGCTTGACGACGTGCTCCGCGTCGCTCTTCGTCGAGGGTCGCACGACCTGACCCGACAGTGTAACCGTGCCGTCCTGGTCGAGGCGGTATTCGAGATTGTCGAAGACGCCGTAATACGGCAGCATCACGAGAGCCTTGCGGATGCTCTTGGAAGTCGGCTGAGCGCCTACGCTTGGCACAGCCACGGCGAACGAAGCCGCAAGACACAACGCGGCGACGAGAGCCGTCAGTCTGGAAAGAACCCTTTTCATTGCCATATTCCCCCTGTTTGTGAACACCAGATACCTACTATTAGTCATTCACTTTGATGCAACAGAGGTTTAACTGGGTGTCTTTGAAGGCGCAGGCGCGGGACGACTCTT